>JAQBTY010000065.1 GCA_027624735.1 Pseudomonadota bacterium
GGCTCTGCGCTTCGCTTGGCCGGGATGACAGTAATGAATAAGTTCGTCGAAGCAGAAAGTTGGCAAACACCGATTTCAATTTTGCTGTCCCTAAACGGCACCTTCCTCGGCTTGCCAAGTCTTAGTGACCCCCATTCTGCGAAAGACCTTGACGTTTCACCGCTTCAGCGCACTAATGCGGCACAACTGAAACACAGAGCGAAGGCAATATGGCGAAAGAGGAACTTTTAGAATTTTCCGGTACGGTGTTGGAGCGTTTGCCCAATGCCATGTTCAAGGTCAAGTTGGAGAACGGTCACGAGGTCCTGGCCCACACGGCGGGAAAAATGCGCAAGTTCCGTATTCGCGTGCTGGAAGGTGACAAAGTCGACGTCGAGATGACGCCCTACGATTTGACCAAAGCCCGGATTATCTTCCGTCACAAGTAGCGTCATATTCCGAAATTGCCTTTGAAAAGACCCGGACGGGTCTTTTCCTGTTTCTGGACCGCGAATTTTCGGCAAAATTTGGACGTGATTTATTCCGCCATTCCGGTTTCCGCGACGGCATGGGAGCGTGTACAATGAGCGACCGATTCAAAATCACGCATCAGCGCGTGTAACAAAAACTGTAACGGCTCACTCTAGCGGATAATGGACATGCGTTCCCGGCGAACACCCATCGTCATCCTGATCTGCGCGACCGCAATTCTGTTGCTGTCGTTTGGCGTGCGCCAGACCTATGGCCTGATGCTGGCGCCCATATCGGAAACCCATGGCTGGCCGCTCAGCGTGTTTTCCTTCGCCATGGCCCTGCAGACCCTGATCTGGGGGTTTTCAACGCCTGTCCTGGGCGGTATCGCCGACCGCTACGGCGCCGGGCGGGTCGTGAGCGCGGGGCTGATCCTCTATGCCGCCGGCCTCTGGACCATGGCGTACTCCACATCGCCCATGGAAATCACGCTCTCCACCGGCATCCTGACCGGCATCGGCATGAGCGCCACAGGCTTTCCCATCCTGCTTGCCGTGGTCGGGCGCAGCGTCCCGCAGGAACGCCGCGGCCTGTTTCTGGGGATCGCCAGCGCCGGCGGATCGTCGGGCCAGGTGCTGGTCGTGCCCATCGCGCAGCATTTCATCACGTCACAAAGCTATGTGGCGGCGTTGATCGCGCTGGCCATCGTCATGGCAATTGTCGTTCCCCTGGTCGTCGCGGTCGCCGGCAAACCACAGAATCCCGATGGCGCCAAGCTGGATCAGAGCGTGCGCGAAGCGGTCGGCGAGGCGCTGCGGCATCGCGGTTTCGTGTTGCTGGTCACAGGCTTTTTCGTCTGCGGTTTTCAGACCATGTTTATCGGCGCGCATTTGCCCAATTTCCTCAAAGAAGCGCAGATCGGGTCCGGTGTCGCCGCGACCTGCATTGCCTTTATCGGCTTTTTCAACATTATCGGCTGTTTTATCTGGGGCGCGCTGGGCGACCGGTTCAGCAAGAAATATATGCTGGCCCTGATCTATCTGTTGCGGTCCGCCGGCATCGCCATCTTCGTCATGCTGCCCGTAACGGATGCCTCAGCGCTGCTGTTCTCCGCCTATACCGGGCTTTTGTGGCTCGGCACGATCCCGCTGACCAGCGGCCTTGTCGCGCAGATTTTCGGCGTCCAGTATATGGCCATGCTGTATGGCTTCGCCTTCCTGAGCCATCAGGTCGGCAGCTTCCTTGGTATCTGGATGGGCGGCGCGGTTCATGATTATACCGGCACCTATGACGCGGTCTGGTGGTGCGCCGTGGGTCTTGGGTTTGTCGCCGCCCTCATCCATTGGCCCATCGATGAAAGACCGGTCGCGCGCATGGCAGCGCAAGCGTCAGCCGGTTAGCGTAGTCAGAGCAGTTCGAAAGTAAATTCCCATGCCTCAGCCCGTCCCGTTCTGGAAAAACCCCATCATCGTCCTTGTGCTGTGCACGTTGATGATCCTGATCTCATACGGTACGCGGCAGAGTTTCGGTTTCTTTCTGATACCGATCAGTGAATCCATCAGCAATGGCAGGGTTGAACCGTTTTCCTTCGCCGTCAGCCTGCAGACGCTGATCATTGGGCTTAGCGTGCCGTTTGTATCGATGATCGCCGACAAGTGGCTTGGCCCCATCAAGATGCTGGTGATGGGCGGCGCGCTTTACGCTTTCGGCATCTTCCTGCTGAGCAACGCGACCTCTGAACTGCATCTGGCCCTCAGCGTCGGCGTCATCAGCGGTCTTGCCGCGGCCGGTTGCGGCCTGCCGATGCTGCTATCCGTCGTCAGCCGTGTCGCGCCGGAAAAACAGCGCAGCCTATGGATGGGAATCGTATCGGCCGGCGGCACCGGCGGGCAGATGTTCCTGGTGCCCTTCAATACCTATCTGTTGGCGCGCATGGACTGGACCGACGCCATCATGATCGTGGCCGCGACCATCTTCGCGATCGTCCCCATGGCGCTTATCGTCGGCAACGCGAGCGGCGATGCGCTGGATCAGAAAAAGGATACCCAGACCCTTGGTCAGGCCTTGCGGGAAGCCCGCGCGGACCGCGGTTATTGGTTCCTGTGTCTGGGGTTTTTCACCTGCGGCTTCCAGGTCCAGTTCGTGGTCACTCATCTGCCGAAATATCTCGACGATACGGGAACCGGCGTGACCATCGGGGCGCACGCCATCGCGCTGATCGGGCTGACCAACATGATCGGCACGGCCATCGCCGGAAAATTGGGCGGCCATTTTCAGAAGAAGAACCTGCTGGTGTTTCTCTATGTCGGGCGGTCGGTGATCATGCTGGCGTTCTTCGTTTCGCCGATCAGCCAGATGTCGGTCTATATATTCGCGTCCTGTATCGGGCTTCTGTGGCTGGCGACAGTGCCGCTGACAGCCGGCATCGTGTCCACCCTGTTCGGTCCCCGCTATATGGCGACGCTCTACGCATTCGCCTTCCTCAGCCATCAGATAGGCGGATCGCTGAGCACCTGGATGGGCGGCGTGATCCGCGATGCCACCGGCTCTTACGACATCTGGTGGTGGGTGATCATCATGGGCGGCGCCCTGGCCGCGCTGCTTCATTTGCCCATTAAGGAGCGTCCGGTGGCGCGGCTCGCGCAACCGGCGTAAAATCAGGAACATACCCTAGCGGAGTCCCCTCCATGTCCAAGGCGTTCTGGCGCAGTCCTCAATTCGTGCTTGTTTCAGCAGTCGGTATCATCCTGTTTGCCTATGGCGGACGGCAAAGCCTCGGCATGTTTCTGCGGCCGATCACCGAAGCGCTTGGCTTCATGACCACCAACGCGCAGGGGCAGGCGGTTCAAAACTTCGAACCCATGTCTTTTGCGACCGCGCTTCAGGTTCTCATCTATGGATGTGCGGCGCCGTTCGTCGGCGCCATCGCGGATCGCTGGGGCCCCATCAAAGTTCTAATAATTTCCGGACTGGTCTACGCATTCGGCCTCTACATGATGTCGCAGGCGACAACGGAGACCGGCCTCATCGTCAGCATCGGATTCTTGATGGGCCTCGGCTCCAGCGGCATCGCATTGCCGATGCTGCTGTCCATCGTCGGCCGCGTCGCGCCGGAAGAACGGCGCACTTTCTGGCTGGCGGTCGTTGTCTCGGGCGGCACCGCCGGGCAGATGCTGATCGTGCCCTTGAGCAACTGGATGATCGGCAGCCAGGGCTGGGTATTCGCCACCATCGTGCTGGCCACCATGGCGCTGATGGTGGTGCCGCTGACGCTTTGTATTTCCCATGCGGCCAGCGGCACGCTGAACAAGAAGGATAAACAAAGCCTCGGCCAGGCCATCAGGGAAGCCGGTAGCCACCGCGGTTTCTGGCTCCTGGTCACCGGGTTTTATGTCTGTGGTTTTCAGGTGCAATTCATCAACAACCATTTGGAGAACTATCTGGATGGGACCATCGTCGGCGGCGCCATGGCGGCAACCGCCATCGCCCTGATCGGCCTGTTCAACATGTTCGGAACCCAGACCGCCGGCGTGATCGGCGACAAATTCCGCAAGAAATATCTTCTGGCCAATCTGTATATGGCCCGTTCGGTTATCTTTCTGGTCTTTTTCATCGTGCCGGTGAGCAAAATCTCGGTGATCGTCTTCGCCTGTTCCGTCGGATTCTTGTGGCTCGCCACCGTGCCGCTTACCTCGGGCATCGTCGCGCAGGTATTTGGGCCCCGCTATCTCGCGACGCTCTACGGCGTCGTCTTCCTGAGCCATCAGCTCGGCAGCTTCACCAGTGTCTGGTTGGGCGGGATCATTCGCACGCAAACAGGCAGCTACGATTACGCCTGGTACATGATCATCATTGCAGGCTTTGTCGCCGCCCTGCTGCACTGGCCCATCGATGACAAGCCGGTCGCGAGACTGCGCGCCGAGCAGGAAGCCGCCGCATAGAAGCTATATCAGATCGACCGTAAAGAGCTCCTGCGGTTCTCTGATGCCGCGCAGGGGATGGTAGCCCAGCGACACCAGGTGATCGCTGCAATCCGTGGCCGCGCGGGCGAATGTTTCGGAAATCAACAGATCGCATTCCAGCGGACGGCAAAGCGTCTCAATCCTGTGGGCTTCGTTCACCGCCGGGCCGATAACGGTGAAATCCTGGCGCCCGCCGGACCCGATATTCCCATAATGAACGTCACCCAAATGCAGCGCGAGATTGAGGCGAAGTTCGGTCGCCCCGGCTTCCACCCGCGACGCATTCAATTTTCTCGCGGCCTTTATCGCGGCCACCGCCGCGGCAAGGGCATCCTCGCAAACCGATTCGTTCGGCCTGTCAGCAAGATCGAAAACCGCGAGCAGCCCGTCGCCGATAAACTTGAGAACCTGCCCGCCACGGTCGGTGATCGGCCCGACCATGCAGTCGAAAAAACTGTTCAACGTGGCGATGAGCTCGTCGCGCGGCGCGCTATCGGCAAGCCGCGTAAAGCCGCGGAGATCGGCGAACACCAGCACCGCCCGGATAACGTCCGTCGAACCGAGACGGATATCGCCATCGAGAATACGCCGCGCCGCGTCGTGGCCGACATAGGTTTCCAGAAGGTGACCGGCAAACTGATAGGTCAACGTGGATTTGAGCGAGAGCGCAAGGCGCGGCGACAGACGGTCGAGGGTCGCAATATCCCGATCGGTAAATCCTCCAGCGCGATCCGTGGTCCAGGAGGCTAAGATACCCCACCGTTTCAGCCCGGCATCGTCGAAAGAAAATTCGATTCGGCGAAGGTAGTAATCCGTGGCGCCCGCGGCCCGAAATTCCTCCAGAATAGGGAATTTCAGCTCGACACCATGGTCGAGGGAATACCGCGATGACGGCACGCCGGTATTCAACAAATGATAAAAAGGGCTCCGCAGAAACACTTCGGATCCGGCGTTCGTATATTCATAGGCCGCCGACTTAATCCCGGTTTCGGGCCGCCATATAAAGGCGATGGAATCGATCGTGGGATGCAGCGTCGGCATGGAAATCTGCGCGCGCCAGAGCGGGATGCCGGCGGCAACGAGATGTTCGCAAAACCCGGAGAACATCGGATCGAAATCCGCCGTGAGAAGCCCTTGCGCAACAAGCCAGTCACTGACCGCCTGGACCGCATTGTCATCGTCGATCGACGCGACATCCGGTCTGTCGGTTGCTCTACGGAAGTCAGCAACCATTAGTGCCTCCGGCCAATCAAAAACATTCAGAGGGACTCGAGCGTTACGCGCAAACCGTCTTCAATTTCGGTTTCAACGACAACACCCAGGTGGGTCCTGGCATGAGACGGATCGCCGACCGACAGGCGGATATCGCCGTCCCTTGGGTCAGCGTGGCGTATTTCGACCGTTTTGCCGGCGAGGCGGAAAAGTATCTCGGCAAGGGCGTTGATACTGGTTCCCGTGCCCCGGCATACGTTGAATACCTCGGGTGCGGCCGGCAGCCGCTCCATTCCCTCCACCATAAAGCGAACGGCATCACGGACATACACGAAATCACGGCTCTGCTCGCCATCGCCATGGATCGTCAGGGGCAGGCCTTCACGGATCCTGTTGGCGAAGATCGAAATAACGCCGCTATAGGGAGAGGCAGGATCCTGCCGTGGCCCGAAAATATTAAAGAACCGGAAGCCCGTCGTTGAAACATTGTGGACTGCGTGCGCAACGCGGGCATGCAATTCACATCCCAGCTTGTCGGCGCCATAAGCGGTCAGCGGCTTTGGCCGGGCGCCTTCAGCCAGCGGGACATCCTGGTTGTCGCCATAGATCGCCGCCGAGGACACGTAGACGACGGGCAGCGGCGCACCACTATTTCGGGCCGCTTCGAAGACGTTGATGGTGCCGGTCAGATTGGCCCGATGGGTACCCAGCCAGTCTTCATTGGACCGAACGACGGACGCGATGGCGGCAAGATGGAAACAGCCATCCATACCCTGCATGGCGCCGCGAACGGTTTCCAGATCGCCCACATCTCCGACAATCACATCCGCGCCGGCCGGCGCGTTGTCGCGTTTTCCGGTGGAGAGGTCGTCAAGTATGCGTATCGAGTGCCCGGATTCGACGAGGGCATCCGCGAGGTGTGACCCAATAAACCCGCATCCGCCAGTAACCAAATAAGACGACAAGCTCAACTCCTGCTTACTGGCGCCCAAGCCCGCGCAATTCGACGCGAAGAGCGACGACGGTCAGGCCGACTGGTAGTAGGGGTTGGTCCCGCCGGCATGGTCGGTGACGTCCAGCACTTCACGAATTGCCGGGGCCACCTTTTGTATTTCGACCTGGACGCCCTGTTTCAAGGTCACATCGGCCATGCCGCATCCCTGGCACCCGCCCTCCATTCGGATATAGGCACGGGCCCCATCGACATCGATCAGGCTGATATGGCCGCCATGACCGGCAACGGAAGGGTTGATGCTTGTTTCGAGAATACGCAGGATGGCCGCGGCTTCAGGCGAATCAAGGCCCGGTTTGGGCAGCGCGTCGCGCCAATCGGCAACGCCGACCACTTCGGGCACATAATGCCGTAGCATGTTCTCAACGCCGCCCTTTAACTTAAAGGCGCTGCCCTTGAATTCGACATAGACCATCCCGCCATCATAGCCCCGCAGAACGACATCCCCCCCGCCCTGCGTCGCGGCGGGCCTTATTCTGGTGTCGATCAATTCAGATATTTCGGCAACGATCGGATCGTTCATGTCCAGCGGCAATTCCGGATTATTGCCCGCCGGGCTATCGGCCCCATCGCCGTCATCGCCCAACACAACGGGAAGATCGGCGACAAAATGATCCATGATCGCCCCTAGAACCGCAGGCTTGAGGTGGAGCCAATTTGCATCGGTCTGTTTTGTGACGGAAACGAAATCGGCGCCCAGTTCCACGGCAACGACATCATCAATATTCAATAGCCGCGCCGCCAGTGGCGCCCGCGACGCCGCCTCACTATCCGCATAGTGGACAGGACCGGCGGCATGAACAGCCCGACCGGGCAGGAATTTCACTATGGCTGGATCGTCCGTCGTTTCAGTTTGGATAAACATTGATTGTTCCCGCGATCGTTCCCGCGCCGATTGCCGCCAACGATGGTTGTATCAGACTACCTAGTTTGACTGTTTGCCAGGAAAGTCAACTAAAACAGCGCAAAATACCTCGGACGCCGCCAATTACCCACAATTTTCACACGTAAATACTTACTGGCTGAATTCAGCGTTAAAATCGTATTTCAGGTCGGGCAAGGAAGGCCCCGCCGCAGGCGCGCCATTCGAAATATCCGCTTTACGTTTTTGACGTGCGATACTGCGAAGCGTCGCGTAATAGTCGATGGAGGTTTCCTTAAGCTTTTCCAAATCGTCCATCACTCTGGAGAATTCATCCACGCCGCCGGTTACAGCCCGGCCAATGGCTAATTCTTCGCGATGCGTGTTGCTCGCCCAGATTGAAATCGGATCGAGAAAGGAATTTAGAACCAGCCCAACAGCGTCACGCGGGTTAGAGGGTCCGAACAGGGGAAGCACCAGATAAAATCCCTCAGGAACACCCCAAACGGCGAAGGTCTGCCCCCAGTCTTCCGAGTGTCCCTCAATACCAAAATCTTTGGCTGTGTCCATCAAACCGCCGATGCCAATGGTCGAATTGATGAAAAAGCGCTGCGTTGTTTTCCAGGCGCGTTCCGGCTCCCATTGCAGAAGATCGTTTGCCAGAACGACCGGTGTACGCAGATTATTCAGGAAGTTATGGACCCCATTCAGCGCAAAATCCGGCAGCACCGTGACGTAAAGTTGCGCTAGGGGACGAATCAACAAATCGAGAAAGAACTCGTTTATTGAGAGAATGACCCGGTTCATGGCTTCCAGGGGATCGCCATTATCATTATTGGCTTCGGACTGAGCGATCAAAGTGGAAGCGGACGGCGCCTTCGCCGCGATGGCCGTGGTGTTGGCCGTGGCGAATACAAAAAACACCAACAAAAACAAGGCCAGTAAACGCTCAGATCCCCGTACCAACGTCCAATACCCCTAATTCGTTTTTCAAGTCCAACTTATCAGTTGGGAATTTTCGCAACGACCAAACCGATCCATGGTAGCCGCCACCCAGGCAATCCAATCTAATTATCTTAGGCAAGCTACTCCATAAGCGCAATAGAATCGGTTTAACGGCTAACGTCAATGCGCGTATGAAGAATTGGGCGTCCCTACGGTAAGGCCATATGGTTAATAACCTATTTTTGTTTATGGACCGGTTGCGTATGGATTTGCGACTACCCATTTGCGAAGTTCATACGAATTAATAAGGACAGAATAGTGCGCAAACTGTTAGACGGCGCGGCCTCGTTTGTATTCGCCTTGATAGTGTGTATGCACACGCCAGTACTCGCCGGCGACCTCAGCGGCCCCGCAGCCGGAGGCGCGCATCGGATCATCGATCAATTTCATGCCTCCCTTTTGGCGGTGATGAAAAATGCCGGCAAATCCGATGCAAAGGAGCGCTATCGGGTTCTTCAACCTGAAGTTGCGAAACGCTTTGATTTGCGCCTCATGATCGCGCTGACGACCGGTAAACACTGGCGCACCGCCAGCGATGCTTCTCGTGAGCGGTTGACCGAGGCGTTTCATCGGTTTAGCGCGGCTACCTACGCGTCGCGATTTTCAGGATATTCCGGCCAATCGTTCAAAACCTTGACCGTCAAAACCGGGCCGCGCAAAACCGAGCTTGTCGCGACCGAAATAAGGCGCCCTGACGGCCCGCCTGTCGCCCTTACCTATGTTACCAGAAAAATTGCCGCGGGGTGGCGCGTCGTCGACGTGCTGGTTGAGGGCGGTATCAGCGAACTCGCCGTCCGCCGGTCTGAGTACCGATCCGTCCTGGCGTCCGACGGGGTGGATGGACTAATTCGACTCCTCGACCAGAAAACCCAGACCTTGCTCAAGGAATAACTTGTTAAATTCTATCCACTGGCTCGGTTTCGGGCTGAAATTTGGCGAGGACCGGACCAAGACCGAACCCGGCGCAGATCCATAAAATATCCCGCAGACGGCGTAGCAATACCACCGCGGCTCCGGCGGTCGGCGCGCCGGTAAAGATCGAACACAAAACCAGCAATGTACCGTCCAGTGCACCAAGACCGGACGGGATAAAGAACGCCACCGCCCGAACCAGCTGGACCGCGGCTTCGATGATCCAGGCCTCGGTCCAGGAAACGGGATGCCCCAGCAGATGGAGCGCGGCATAGACCTCGATGGTGCTGAATATCCAGACGGCAAGGGCAACCGCCAGCGCGGCGGCAAAGCGGCCACGGCTTTGCGCGTAGAACTCTTCGAAGCGTTTTTCAACCGCCGCGACCAACTCCACCGCGGCAGCCAATCGTCTGGCGCCGACTTTACCGGTGAGCCATCGGAGCGAAAGGGAGGAAACACCGAATCGCTGGACCGCGAAAAAGCCGACGATAGAGCAGGAAAGAAAAGCAAGCCCGAGACCGCCCACCCATTGAAGCTTCGCCGGCAACCTGTCTTCGTCGAGCATGAAGGCGAAACCGATGGACAAAAACCCGATTAACGCAATCATGTTGACGGTCTTCGACGCAAAGAGGGATGCCGTACCCTCGGTGTAGGCCACATGGAAATGGCGCTTGAGCAGAACAGCCTTGACGGGCTCGCCACCGATGCCGCCGGCGGGCAGCGTGTTGTTGAACGCCTCGCCAATCATGCGAACGACCCAGAGCCGAAAAAACCACGCCGTTGTCAGCGGAACCTCGCGCAAGGTGATCTGCCAGCACAAGGTGTCGCCGAGAAACGTCGCCAAAAATATCAGGAACAACAGCCCAATGCCCCACCCTACCTGCGACACCAGCGTGAGGGCGCCCCGCATGTCTGTATTCGCTACGATCACGCCGAGAAGGGCAACGCCGATCAGAAGGAAAACAATCCGGACTATCCGCACGCGCGACCACCGTTGTCAGGGTAAGCGCCGCACGTCATCAGGCCTGTGGCCTGACAGCTTGGGCCATCATAATCGCCATCAACGCGGGCAGCACAACCCCGGCGCATAGCAGCGTCAACACAATGGCGATCGTCAGGAGGACCCCCATGCTGGCGGTGCCGGGATGGCTGGACAGGGCGATGCTGGCGAATGATCCGATCGTGGTCAGCGCACTATAAAATACCGCGCGCGGCGTGCTGCTCTGGAGGAGAGACGACACGCTGCTGGTGGTTCTTTGCCGCAGAACGAGATGAATTGAACTGGCGACGCCCAAACCGAATAACAGCGGCAGCACAATGACATTCGCGAAATTGAACGGCAGATTTAAGACCACCGACGCCGCGACCGTCAGCAAGGCAGCCAGAAAAAGCGGCGCAAATACCAGGACCACATCGCGCACGCGTCGCAACAGGACGATGATCAAAACACCGATGAGCAGAACCGACATCAGCCCCGCCAATACAAACGCCTGCACAACAGCCTTCCCCGCCTCGACGATAATGACCGGCGATCCGGTTGCGCGCGGGGCAAGGGTCCGGATTTCGGATACGAAGCGGCGCAGACGATCGGGGTTGCGGAGGTCCTCCCTGGGGAAAATCTCAAGACGAACGCGCCCGCGCCCATCGACAAACCGGGCGCGTAAATCAGCCGGAACATCGGCCTGCGTCACCGGCCCCGCCTCTAGTGAGTCTCGAAGCGCGTCCAGCCGGCCGCCGAGAGTCATCAACAACCGTTTCTCCAGGGACCGGAGGTCAAGAGCGGCGGCCTCGAGGCCCTGCAATATTGTCGCTAGACGATCGACAGGTTGCCCGCCCGCGATAGTCCGGTGTTTTTCGACGGTTCGGCGGAACGCCGCGAACGCCTTCTTTCGATCTTCATCATTGGGCGTCGGCAATCTTGTTTTTTGCAGCGAGGGCAATAGCAGGAACGCGGCGGACTCGATCGCCGCAAGTTTGTCGTCCTGCGCACGCGGCACGAATTTCCCGATGGATAGAACCGACTCGACCGACGGTAAAGAAGTGAGCTTTCCGGCGAGTTTTTGCGCTACCGCTTGATCTTCGGCCAAGATACTCGCGGTGTACGGCGCCCGGTCCTCATTGCCCATCAGATCCAGCAACGTCTGAACCGACTCGGTCGATTTGTCCCGCAGATTCAAGGGGTCGAAATCAAACCTGGCCTGAGGCAGGGAAGCCAGCGCCGCGACACCCAGCACAGCCGCGCATGTCACGATGGTTCTCGCATGCCGTATTTGCCACGGCACAGTTGTTTCCGTGCCGGTCACCGCCTTCTCCGGATCGCGTCCGATCCGTGGCGGTGCGATCGCCAGACAGGCCGGCAGCACCGTCAGATTGGCGAACAGGGCTATAAACATGCCGCTGCCCGCGATCACCCCCAACTCCGCCAACCCCACGTAATTTGTCGGCAGGAAGGAGTAAAAGCCGATTGCGGCCGCAATAGCGCACAGACCCAGGGCGCCGCCGACATCATGCGCCGCGCGGCGCATGGCCGCGCCGTCAGAACCGAAACCGGAACCGGCCATTTCTTCACGCACCCGCAAGACGAAGTGAATGCCGAAATCCACACTCAAACCGATAAAGAGGACGGCAAAGGCCACGGAGATCAGGTTCAGGCGCCCGACAACCAGGGTGGCGAAGGCCGCTGTCCAGATCAGCCCCATAACCAGCGTCAACAGCACGGCGCCCACAAGGCGGGCTGAGCGCAAGCCGACCAGCAACAGAACCAGAACCAGGGTGAAGGAAATCAGACCGGCGAGCCCCATCCCTTCCGCGACGCTCTCGAGTTCCTCCTGCTCAAGGGGAGCGGACCCCGTGAGGCGAAGCCGGACACCGGAGTCCGGGGTGAGTCCAAGGCGGGCCGCGGCAGCGCGAATGGCTGCCATGGCTTCCTTGGCAGGCTGCAGGGACCCGAAATCAAGCGTCGGCTGGACCACGATGATACGGCGTCGCTCGGCGACCGTCGCCGCCCCGCCAAACAGCAGGCTTTGCCAGGACAGAACGTAGCGGGAACCCGATTTTTCCGCGTTGACTGCCTCCGCGATCGCGATCAATACCCGGTTCAGCTCGGCCGTCGACACCGCCTTGTCCGCATTGTCCAGCGCCAGCGTCAATACGCCCAGAAGGCCCCGAAGCGAGGGATCCTGCCATAGCTGGCCGATAAACGCCTGTGCCGACGCGAGGCGATCGACCAGATCGTTCAACTTGTCTTCATCGAGAAACAGCAGCCCGTTGCGTCTGAAATAATCCTCGCCACGCGGATCGAAGACGGCGCCGAACAATTTTGGCCGGGTCCGCAGGGCCCGCCCAAGGGCGATGGCGGCATCGTCGGCCTGATCGGCGGTGTCGCCGTCTATGACGATTACGATGTTATTGGCAAGCTGCGGAAAAGCCTGCTTCAGACGAATGGCGTCCTGGCGAAACGGCAGCTCGGCCGACAGCATATCCTCGGTGTCGGTATCGATCGCCAGATGAGAGGCAGTGTACCAGCCGCTGAGCGCGGTCAGTACCGTTGCAAGAACGACAACCAGCCACGCCCGATGGCTGACGCCATCGACCCACATTGCAATCCATTGCCGAAAGGGAGTCACCGCTTCGTGGCCTTCACTCTTCTTCGCTATCTGTCCCCGGCGGCAACCCCGGAGCCGCTCCGCCGCCACAGCAGGATCAAAAACACCAACGCCGCGATCACGGCGCCCACCGACGCTACAATAAGAAGCTCAAGAGCTACTCCCAAAGCCACGGCAACCGGCACCAGGAACATGCCATCATCCGGATCGAATCCCCACCATCCACCGAGCTGCGCCGTATTTTGCAGGCCGAGCGTGTCCATCCGCATCAACAGCAATTCGCCGGCGATGGCGGCGCCGCCGGTCACCAGACCCAGCGCCAGCGCCCAAAGCCCCAGCGCGCTATCGGCAAGACCAATACCGATACCCATAAAAACCACCCCGTTGGACAGGCCATCGGCGATCAAATCATAGCGGTGACCGGCCTGGCTCATCTTGCCCGATTGGCGCGCCAATTCGCCGTCCGCCCGATCCAGAAGCAACGACAGGGTCATGACAGCGGCGCCGATCAAACGGGACTCATCCGTTCCCACCGCGAAGGCGCAGGCCGCGCCGATTCCGGTCAGCAGCCGCAAACTGGTCAGATGGTTTGGCGTAACAGGCGTATTGACCAATGGCCTGACCCCGACCCGTACAATACGATGTATCCAAGTGTTGTGACTGATGACCGCCTCCGCCATTATCGGTGTGGTTCGCTGGTGCCCCTTACATTGACCGGATCGCAAGCGGTTGCAAGTATTACCAAGGGACGTTGTGTTTTAAGAAATGGAAATGATGAGCGACGCACAAAATAGACGCCAAATTCTGCTGACACCGGGACCGTTGACCACATCCGAGTCGGTGAAACAGGCCATGCAGGTTGACTGGGGATCGCGCGACGGCGCGTTTATCGCGATGACCGCCCGCATCCGGCAGCGGCTGGTTGCGCTGGCCAAGGGCGAATCGAGCCATGTCTGCGTGCCGGTCCAGGGCAGCGGCACCTTCGCGGTCGAAGCGACATTGGGCACGCTCCTGTCACGCCGGACAAGCAAAGTTCTTATCCTGATCAACGGCGCCTATGGCCGCCGCATGGCGCGGATCTGTGAAAAAATGGGGCAACCGTTCGACATTTACGAAACGGCGGAAGATACCCCGCCTGACGCCACCCACCTCGCGCAATTGCTGCAACGAGACAGCGCCCTGACCCATGTGGCCGCGGTGCATTGTGAAACCACCTCGGGGATCCTGAACCCCATCGCGAAGATCGCCGAAAGCGTCGCGGCCGCGAACAGAAGCCTGATCGTCGATGCCATGAGCACCTTCGGCGCGATCCCCATCGACCTTGGAACGCTCATGGCGGATGCGGTGATCGCGTCCGCCAACAAAGGCCTCGAAGGTGTCCCCGGCGTGGGCTTTGCGCTGCTGGAAAAAAGCGCGCTCAACCGGTCGGAAGGCAATTCGGCATCTCTCAGTCTGGACCTGCACGACCAGTTCACCTACATGGAAAAAACCGGACAATGGCGCTTTACGCCGCCGACCCACGTGCTGGCCGCCTTGGATCAGGCGCTCACCGAACTGGATTCAGAAGGCGGGATAAAAGCGCGTGGCCAGCGTTACGCGAATAATTGCCGGATCCTGCTAGCGGGCCTGGCCGAGCTTGGTTTCGAAACCTTCCTTCCCGCCGCCTTGCAGGCGCCCATTATCATAACCGTCCGAATGCCCGCCGATGACAGGTTCGATTTTCAGAAATTATACGCATCCCTCAACGAACAGGGCATCGTGCTGTATCCCGGCGCCGTCACACAGGAGAAGAGTTTCCGGATCGGCTGCATTGGACAGGTCTTCGAAAGCGACATGACCCGCACGCTGGCGGCCATCGGCGAGGTCCTGAAAAACATGGGTGTGCCGCGTGAAGGGCTGCGTCCGGCTGGTTAAGGCGTTTATTCGGCCACCCCGTCTATTCGGCCGGCAAAAATTTGCGTTGTGTCAGGTCGCCGCCAAATTTCTGACCAGCCCCATTTCGACCCCGTCATCCGTGTCGCCATCGACTTTCAAAAGCTGGTCGGCAAAAACACGGAGCAGGTCACGGATACTCACAACGCCAACAGGTTTACCAGCCTGTACCACGAGCAGGTGGCGTATGGAGTGGGTGTTCATGATGTGGACCGTATCGATGACAGAAGCCGTCGGAGAAACCGATATGACGGACTCGGTCATTAAGTCACCGACAACGGTCTCTTCAATGGATTTTTCTTCATCCCCAAATC
>JAQBTY010000066.1 GCA_027624735.1 Pseudomonadota bacterium
CTATATCGCACGCAAAAACCCGCGCACGTTGACCGAAAAAATGGAACAACGGAAATACGATCCGGTAGCGCGTAAACATGTGACCTTCAAGGAAGCGAAGATCAAGTAAGCCAGCCGTTTCATATAAATCAAAAGGCCGCTCGTCCTGTGGAGAGCGGCCTTATTCGTCGCATAGTCGAGGCTGAGATTCAGCCGACAGCGGATTTCGGTTGCGAGACTGCCGAAGGCTCGGCGACCGAAGAAATTACCTTGTTCCGGCCAGTTCTCTTCGCGTGGTACAATGCCGCGTCGGCGCGGCGCACCAATTCTTCAAGCGATTCATCGCCGGCCATCGTTGTGGCAGCGCCAAGGCTCGCGGTAATCGATATGGCTTCTCCGCCATTTGACATTGGGATGGGCGCTGACGACATGGACTTGCACAGGCGTTCCGCCGTGCTGACTGCCGCGGAAAGCGGCGCATCGGGAAGCAGGATGACGAATTCCTCGCCACCGAAGCGCACAGCGGTGTCAAATCCCCGCAGATTGCTGACAATCCTTTTCGCGACAGCCTGCAATACCTGGTCACCAGAATCGTGACCATACGTATCGTTGACTTTCTTGAAATGATCGATGTCGAGCATTAACAAAGAAATTGTCTTGCCCTCTTCTTTCAGCCGATCGGAAATACGTTCGAAGTGGGATTCAAGATAACGGCGGTTATAAAGACCTGTAAGCGGATCGGTCACCGCCGCATTGACGCTCACCGCGAAGTTTTCGCGGAGCCGCTCTTCATAACGCTTGCGGCGGATCTGGGTCCATGATCTGGCGATCAGCTCGTCCTGTTCGACCGGGCGGACGAGATAATCGTTGATGCCAAGTTCCAGCGCCTTCGCGAGGCGGTCCTCCGTTCCCTCCGAAACCAGCAGCAATATGGGTCCATGCCGAGTTTCGGGCAGGGATCGAAACTGCGAACAAAGGCGCAACGCATCACTGGAGCGGTCACCGTCGGCAACAATGACGATGTCATAATCGCCCTGGGAAGCCATCGAAATTGCCGACGCATCGTTATCGGCATGGTCTATTTTGTGCCCCTGCGCGATCAGGGTTTTCGTGACCGCTTCTTTGTCCCACATGCCGTCAGTCGCCAGCAAAATAGACCCTGGGGCCTTTTCATTGACGGCATTGTCGGTAGCCCCGGTAACGCCGAGTTCGACCGCGGTGGCCTCTCTGGCCCGCCACTCATCACTTGCCCGTTTCAGGCGTACCAGAGATCGAATACGCGCAAACAGGGCGACGTCGTTCACCGGTTTCGTGAGAAAATCGTCAGCGCCGGCTTCCAGGCCCCGAACCCGGTCACTAACTTCGTTGAGCGCTGTCACCATCACGACCGGGATATGGGCCGTGGTCGCATCTGCCTTAACCCGTCGGCAGACCTCGTAACCATCCATGCCCGGCATCATAACATCGAGCAAGATGATATCCGGGCGCTGGTCATGGGCGACCTGCAGAGCGGACACACCATCATGCGCCGTCACTACCTCGTAATATTCGACGAGCAACTTTGCTTCCAGAAGCTTTACATTGACTGGAACATCATCGACGACGAGGACACGTGCAGTCATTGGGAATTAAACCTTCAATCGCGATAAATCAGTGGAGCACTTTTTCGATAGTCTCAAGAAAGCTCGCTACGGAAATCGGCTTGGCGATATAGGCCTCGCACCCACCGCTGCGGATTTTTTCTTCGTCGCCCTTCATCGCGAAGGCGGTAACGGCAATAATGGGTATCTTACGGAGGGTTTCATCCTCCTTGATCCACTTGGTCACTTCCAACCCGGAGACTTCCGGCAGTTGGATGTCCATCAGGATCAGGTCCGGCATGTGTTTTCGGGCCAGACCCAGCGCTTCACGCCCATCCCTGGTCTGAATGGTTTCATAGCCATGAACTTCCAGCAGATCATGAAATAGCTTCATGTTGAGTTCGTTATCTTCAACGATGAGAATCTTCTTCTTGTCCATCTCGACCCCTAACGCTTGGCCACTGGCCTGTTTCGCTAATGAAACCTGCCGCATTCTGTACCCTAGACTTTCCTCTAAAATAGTTAACAAGCCGTGATGACGAGTCCTTCGGAATTCCTAGAGATACAGAGGCAGCCGCTATACAAATGTTAATAAAGCGGGAGAGTACATTACGTTGACGCAATGGCGCTATTAGCAATGGCGCTATTAACTGTCGGCAGGGGGTCAAATGCGAATTGGGGTCGATTTAGGCGGCACAAAGATTGAATTTATCGCGATTTCCGGAGATGGCCGTATTCTAGCCCGGAATCGCGTGCCGACCCCTGTTGGCGATTACCGGGCAACCATCGAAGCCATTCGGACGGGTGTGCTCGCCATTGAACGAAAAATTGGCGGATCGGGCTCGGTAGGCGTCGGAATACCCGGTTCGGTTTCCCCTGCAAGCGGTCGGATCAGGAACGCGAATTCCACATGGTTGATAGACGCCAACCTGGCTTCGGACCTGGAATCGGCCTTGGAGCGCCCTGTTCGGCTGGCCAATGACGCGAATTGCTTCGCCTTTTCGGAAGCCACCGACGGTACCGGCAAGGATTTTTACGTGATTTTCGGGGTCATCCTGGGGACCGGAGTCGGCGGCGGCATTGTGATCAACAAGCAGCCGGTGACAGGACGCAACGCGATTACGGGCGAATGGGGCCACAATCCGCTGCCCTGGCCCGAGCAATCGGAACAGGATGACCGGCAGTGCTATTGCGGGCTGACTGGATGCATTGAGACACACCTGTCTGGCCCCGCCCTGTCACAGGCCTACCAGGCAGCGTCGGGCGCCCAAATTCCGGCGATAGAGGTCGCACAGCGCGCAAAGAACGGCGACGCACCCGCCCAGGAGATTTTAGCCGGTTACGAGAGGAAGCTCGCCCGGGCCCTCGCCCAAATCATTAATATTCTGGACCCGGACGTTATTATCCTGGGTGGCGGGCTTTCCAATATGGAACAACTATACGATACCGTGCCGAAACTATGGCAAGAATGGGTATTTTCCGACACCGTGGAGACACGGTTATTGCCGCCGCGGCATGGCGATTCCAGCGGCGTTCGAGGCGCGGCCTGGTTGTGGCCTGACACTTAGAAAATGTGCTACCGACAGGCAGGATCGGCAAGCAATTCAATCTGGTTCAGCCGTGCCCGCACAACAAATTCTTCAAAATCCATGATCAAATCGTCGGCCACGCCGTTTGCGAACAGGCGCATCTTTATTTCATGGTCGGGGACCGACTTGTCGCTGTTCATGGTGAAATAGGCGAGGCTGACCGACCAGGACGGCATTCCCTTCATCACGTCATTATTGTCCGGAATAGCCGTCTGGGACCGCTTGGCCGCCGCTATTACGGCGTTGACCTGGTAAAGCCCCTTCAAATCCATCCCATCGAATACGGTTCGTGAAACGAATTTTGGCGTCTTGCCATTTTTCGCTGCTCGCATGATCGCAAGGGAATGGGCGACCGGAAAAAGGGTGCCCGCCGGCAAATCTATTTTTAAGGGTTTGGGATGGGTAAACAGAGTCCGCCCCGCGCCAGTAGCATCGGCTAATTTCGCGACACCCTCGATATGCTCCATTTCTTTGCCATTGGTCTTATGGCGCACGTCGAAACGATAATCCCGGCCGTCTCTCGACTCCCAGCTGGCGGCATTAGAGACTAGTCGCACGGGCGCCCCCTCATCGAAGGAAACGTCGATGACCGAGCGGTATTGAAAAGCCCATCCTGTGCAGCTGTTGTTCCATTCAACCGCCATTTTTCCGGTCACACCTGATATCCCGCTCCCGGAACGAGCCTGGACAAGAGACAAATTGTATAACGCCCGATGGGCGGAGAATTCGCCTGCCGGCGCTGTGGTCGCGGCAACACTCAGAATTCCGGAAAAGAGGAGGTGAATGAGCCTAGGGCGGAACCTTTTCATCGATTTAACCACCTGCCGGTTGTTTCCCCGCTGCCTTACCATAGGCCGTGGCAACGGAGCAAATTTGTTCACGGTTAAGAATTTTACCGGAATAATTTGCCCAGTGGGCAATTAATTCCCAGGGTCAAAATATATAAGATGTTGTTTCTAAGATATTTTTTATTGGCACGCCTTTTGCATGGGACCACAGGAACATGGATAGGAATACCTATATGTTTATCCACGCGATAAATCCTGGTGAGGGGAGTAGGTAGAATGATCAACAGTGAATTTCCCAACGATCCGGAAATTCTGGCACGGGTCGGGGCTATTACCAGTCAGCTGCTGAAAGATTTGCCAAGCGCGAGCGAACAACGCGGACAGACCATACTGGAACGGGCTTTGCGCTATGCGGCAGAGACCGAACAGCGCATGGCCGAGCAGCGTGAACGTATCGCGGAGCTGGAAAATCTGTCCTTCACCGACCCCATGACCGGTTTGCTCAACAGACGGGGGTTCGAAAACCAGTTCAGACTGACCCTGGCCCGATCGAGGCGATACGGCGAAATCGGCGTGATCGCCTATTTCGATCTCGACAACCTAAAGGACATTAATGACCGGTTAGGTCATTGCGCGGGCGACGAGCTGGTAAAATGCTGTGCCCAGACCCTTACCAATGCGGTACGCGAAATCGATACGGTCGGACGGCTGGGCGGTGACGAGTTCTGCGTCCTTCTCCTCAACACAAACTGGCAGGACGGTGTCAGGCGGATGCGAACGCTGCAGTGGATACTGGATAGCGCTGGAACGGTAAATCGCGGGGAAGATATTCCGCTCAAGGTCAGTATGGGATACGAACCCTATGGGCCACAGGATTCTGTTGAGGACCTGATTCACCGCGCGGACATGGCCATGTATTATAACAAGCGGCGCAAACACTCCGACCCGGTCCGGTCGGCCGCCGAATAAAGCACGGCCACCGTTTCGCCAGCCAGGTCGTTTTTACGGCAACGTCGTGGCTTGCTGGACCGCAAGCGCCCGATCAAGCGCCACGCAATTGTCTTCCTCCACCCAGGCGGGGCAGACCGGCATCAATTTCACGGTCTCCAGCTTTAGCGCCGCGATGTTCAATTGACGGCCGGCGGCCTGGTCACGCTTCAAGGGCCCGGTTGATACCCGATAGTGCACCTTGCCTTCGACCATGATTGCCGTCAAAAGACCCGGCTCCGGCTTCACCTGCCGTGCAAGCTCGACGGCGCTGCGATAATCGGCGAAAGAACCAAGGACCAGCGCCCATTGTCGCTGACCGGCCTCCGGCCTGTTGGCGGCGGGCGGCGGCATCCCTTCCGATTTAGACCCAGCCATTACCTCAATTGCGGGCGGTGCTTCATAGTCGAAATCGAAAAACCGGGGTTCCGGTACGGCCTTTACTTCGGTTGAGGTGCTTACGGCTGCCGGTGTGATCATATTTACGGTCAAAGCTGGTCCGTCTTTCGGTACGACAAACCCGGCATCGTTTCCTGCATTATCGTGGAATTTCTCTTTTTCCTTGCAGAATTTGCCCCGTGTGATGCCATAAAGAATCGAGCAATCTTTTTCGGCCGCCGCCGTCAACGTATGCGAGGGAATGGACTTTCCGGAGCTCAGAAAGGTAACGCTATCCGCCGCGGCATAAACCACCACGGCTGTCGGTATGGCGCAGGCGGATAACAGCAGCGGCAATGCCGCTAATAAAGCGAGTTTCTTCATTCCCGTCCTCGGCCAACCCCGCCCAAGCCCCAACGATTAGCGTCTCGTGGCGCCATTCGTCAGGAGGGCTAGGATAGCCAGCAATGCTGAAAGAAAGCTTTATAAGAAAGCTTTAACGTTTCGGTCGGGTGTAGCCCAGAATCACGTATCAATCGGGCTTCTTAAGCCGGCTTGGCCGGCGGTAGAACGACGCGGATATGGAGCTCTTCCAACCTGTCGTTTGTAACCGGTGCGGGCGCGGCCATCATCAAATCCTGCGCCTGCTGCGTCATGGGGAACATGGTCACTTCGCGAATGTTGTGCTCACCCGCCAGCAGCATGACAATCCGGTCTATGCCGGGGGCTGAGCCACCATGGGGCGGGGCGCCGAACTTCAGGGCGTTCAGCATACCGCTAAACCTGCTCTCCAGCTCTTCGCGCCCATAGCCGGCGATTTCGAACGCCTTATACATGATCTCCGGGCGATGGTTCCGGATGGCCCCGCTCGAGAGCTCTATCCCGTTGCAGACGATATCGTACTGAAAGGCAAGAATATCCAGCGGATCCTTGGTCTCCAGCGCCTCAAGGCCGCCCTGCGGCATTGAGAACGGATTGTGGCTAAACTCGAATTTTCGGGTCTTTTCGTCGAATTCGTACATTGGGTAATCGACGACCCAGCAGAAATCGAACCGGTTTTCATCGATTAAGTCGAGTTGCTCGCCAACCTGGGTGCGCGCCTGCCCGGCAAAGGCCGCGAAAACCCTGGGCATGCCGGCGACAAAAAACACCGCGTCGCCATCCTTCAGGCCAAGCTCAGCGCGCAGCTGTTCAGTCCGTTCCTCGCCGATATTCTTGGCGACCGGCCCGGCACCCTCACCATCGCGAAAAAAGATATAGCCGAGACCCGGCTGGCCTTCTTTTTGCGCCCAGGAATTCATCCGGTCACAAAAGGCGCGCGACCCGCCACCGGGCGCCGGGATCGCCCAAACCCGAACATTTTCGTCCTTTTCGATCATGCCCGCGAAAATCTTGAAGCCTGAGCCACGGAAAATATGCGTGATATTGCTCATCTCGATCGGATTGCGCAGATCGGGCTTGTCGTTGCCGTATTTCTGCATGGAATCCGCATAGGTTATGCGGGGGAACGGCGGCGCGGTAACAGGCTTGCCGCCACCGAATTTTTCGAAAATTCCATGTAGAACCGGTTCAAGCGCGGCAAAGACGTCGTCCTGGGTGACAAAAGACATCTCCACGTCGAGCTGGTAAAATTCGCCGGGCGAGCGGTCCGCGCGCGCGTCCTCGTCGCGGAAACAGGGTGCAATCTGGAAATAGCGGTCGAACCCGGCGACCATGATAAGCTGCTTGAACTGCTGTGGCGCCTGCGGCAAGGCATAGAAATGACCGGGGTGGATTCGGCTCGGCACCAGGAAATCCCGCGCCCCTTCCGGAGAGGTCGAGGTCAGGATCGGGGTCTGGAATTCCGTGAACCCCTGATCGACCATCCGCCGCCGGATATCCGCGATAACCTCTGAACGCAGCGTGATGTTGCGATGAATGCGCTCGCGCCGCAGATCGAGGAACCGGTAACGGAGGCGGACCTCTTCACCATAGTCATCATCGCTGTTGACCTGCAGCGGCAGGGGATCGGCGGGCGCCAGCAGCGTCATCTCCTTGACGGAAATTTCAATTTCACCGGTTGGCAAGGACGCGTTGACGGTCTCCTCGCTTCGGCGAACGACATCGCCTGTCACGCAAATCACCGATTCCAGGCGAACGGCTTCCAGTTCGGAAAAAATCGGGCTCGACGAATCAATGACAATTTGCGTGAGACCGTAATGATCCCGCAGATCGACGAAAAGCAGGTTGCCGTGATCCCTTTTGCGGTGGACCCATCCCGAAATACGCGCCGTACTGCCCGCGTCATCGAGACGGAGTGCATTGCAGGTATGTGTTCTGTATTGGTGCATTGTCAATCCTTTGAGCCGTCCGCGACAGGGCCAAATCGCCCGGCAAAGGCCACGGAAAGGCCACGCTGTCAAGGTTCTTGGCGACGGGACGTCAATTTCTCGGCTATGACGGGTGGCCAGACACTATCCATCAGACGAAGAATTGATGAACTGCACAGTGCGATGGGCAGCCTTATCCACCGGGCACCTATTGTCACGACGATTATTTGTGTATAGCTCAACCATGTCACTGATAACAAAAAATGACGAGTTAAAAGATTTTTGCGCCCGTCTGTCCACGGCCGAATTCGTGACGGTTGATACAGAATTTCTGCGTGACAAAACATATTGGCCGATATTGTGCCTGGTTCAGCTAGGCGGCCCTGATGAGGCCGCCGCCATCGATACGCTGGCTGAGGGGCTGGATTTGGAGCCGCTGTTCGAACTGATGCGGAATCCCGGCGTTCTCAAGGTATTTCACGCCGGCCGCCAGGATTTTGAAATTTTCTTTCGCCAGATGGGAGAACTGCCAAATCCGGTATTCGATACCCAGGTGTCGGCGATGGTTTGTGGATTTGGCGACTCAGTCGGCTATGAAACGCTTGTGTCTCAGCTCCTGCGGAAAAGCATCGACAAAACCATGCGCTTCACGGATTGGGGGCGTCGTCCGTTATCCGATAAACAGCTCATATACGCCTTGGGGGATGTGACCCATCTTCGCGTGGTTTACGAAAAACTTCGGGACAAACTTAAAACAAATGATAGATATCAATGGGTTGCCGAAGAAATGGCGCACCTTAACAACCCCGCTATCTACCAGACCGACCCGCGCGAAACATGGCGCCGTCTCAAAGTCCGATCGACCAAACCGAAATTCCTCGCCATATTGCGTGAGGTCGCGGCCTTGCGGGAGGAAGAAGCACAGCGGCGCGACGTCCCGCGAAACCGTGTGTTGCGAGATGATGCGTTGACGGAAATTGCCGCGCATGCGCCGAAAACACGCGACGAGTTGATATCTTTGCGGGCGCTTCATCAGGGACAAATCAACGGCGCGATGGGCGATGCCATACTAGCCGCCGTCGATCGGGGCCTTAACGTCAAAAATTCGGATTGTCCCGTGCCGGCGCGGGAAAGGGCTTCTCTCAATAAAACCGGGCCGGCAACGGATTTGCTAAAGGTGCTCCTCAAGGTCAAGTGTGACGCCCATGGTGTCGCTCAGAAATTGATCGCCAGTTCCGATGATATAGAAGCGATCGCGCAGGACGACAATGCGGACGTACCCGCCTTGCGCGGTTGGCGACGCGATATTTTCGGCAGCGATGCGTTGGCCCTCAAGCATGGCCGTCTTGCAATGACGGCAAACGGCTCTAAGATCATGGTAGTCCCGGTCCCAGACTGAAAAGTGTCGTCTCGGCGGGGTGCGCTCAGGCAGCCTGAATTAGTTCCGGGGCCGTTATCTCACCAGCCGCCATCTCACCAAAGCGCGACCAGCCACCCTCACAGTACTCCAGAAACTCTGTCTTCGCGTCCTCTGGCGGCATGGTTTCGTTTGATACACTGTGGCTCAACGCGCCAAGCGCGTATTTCAACTCACCACAATTGTCGCTAAACGGCACAGCAATCGCATGGAAGTGGATCGCACTCGATTTTCGCCAAGGCCTGCACCCGTTGCAGATCACGGCCTTTTGCCTTTCGAAGAGCTTCGGGAACAGTGGCAATGTCAGGGAAAGCAAGGATTCTTCGGGTATTGAGGATACCCGTGCACCGGCTGAGAGCGCGGGGGTGTCTTTTCGAAAGCTGTCTCCAACGAATTCAAACTCGAGACTTTCTTCCCGGGGCGGCCCCTGGCCGTCCAGCAGCCTGATCAAAACACACTGATTCCAGTCGATCGAAAAACTATTCGGGTTCAAGAAATCGATCGATGGAAAGAGTCGTTGGCGTTTAAGGCCGACCCATTCGCTGGTCAACCGATATGTCATGCGCCGCTCATGGCCGTTCATTTTGCTGCTCGATGTCCTACCGTATCTGGGTTTTTCGATTATCCTGATCAGGAGAAAACGAGCCGAGCAGGCTGTGGCGGCGATGCCGCCGCGACCACAGGTTTGTCAGTCAGCGGGATAAGGGCGTCGAGGCGCATATAGGTGATCAGCTCGTTGCGGTCATTACGAAAGTGGTTCATTTCCGACAACAGAATTCGAGAATTGTAGTTCGGACGGCTCAGGACACGAGGCGTATCGATTTGCGGCATGGTATCCTCGATTTTGTCCTGACTATCCAATGACGGTATTGTGTCGAGGCGGAAATGATCGTCGTTCTCCATATCATCGCCAAAATCGGTTAACAGGGTGTGAGGATTTTGCAGCGCCTGCAACGCAGACGTCAGGTTCCCCGTTGACTGCCCGTCAGAATCGCTGATATCGAGAAGATGCGGTTCCCGCGCACCGGGACCGCCGGCGAACTGACTTTCAATCGACACATTTCCGGTCGTTACATTAATGATCCCGTCTGAATGGTTGACGGTAATTTCGATGGATCGTGCCATGATGCTGAACGAGGGCTTGGAACCGTCATTGTCTGCGTCCGAGGTTTTCGACACTGTCGCCGTCATTAATTTGACTGAAAATCCAACGCCCCAGAGAAGCGCATTTTTTGTCTGACGCAGCATTGCTTTGGTGAATTTTTCCGCCATTCCGTCATTAAGACCGATTTCGGAAAAAGACTCCTGGACCCCGCCTGAAAAGTCCGACAGGGCATCGCGAACCATTCTTTTCGCCGCATGAAAATAGTCGATCCGCTCACCCGCGCCGCTTTGATGCACCGAAACGCGGTCGAGGTGGGCCGCTACGGGTTTGGCCGTGAAGCCGGTCGAGGGAACCGGGCGGTTTTTGTCGTCGTCCAGTTGATGCGCCGCGGCCTTATCGGCGGCTACCGCCGTCGCGCTTGGGTTCAGGATAGAAGAAACAAGATTGCTGATCATAATTATGGCGTTCCTTTTTTAATGCTTCCTCCCCACTACTACTGACGCTTACAAGCTCAGTATTCGCGAAAAAATTTTCAAAAATTTTAATTAATTTGGTTAAGAATTTGTCACAAATGAAAATGTTCAAAACCCGGTAAATGGCTGAACTCTAGTCATTACAGAAGATTTGTCGGTTATTTACCCGACTCCGCCCCGAAATTATTTTCCTGAATGACGTCACGGGCGAGCGGCACGGTGATGGTTCTATGCAGAGACAGCGCAGCCTCATCAAGCTTGGTGACGAGTGACCGCGCCGTGGAAAAACTCCGCTCAATTCTCGCAATAATATAGGTAATTACTTCTGGATCAACTATAAGCTGTCTATCCATAAACATTTTTACAAGAAGCGCTTCTATAAGGGTGTCATCGGGCAGCCCAATTTCAACAGCGGGCGCGGCGCGAAGACGGGAGGCGAGATCCGGAAGGTTTATTTTCCAGCGTGCGGCGGGGCGTTCCGCCGTCAACAGTAATGTGCCGCCCTGCTCGGCGGTCTGATTGTAAAGATGAAAAAACGCCGTATCGTCCGTAACCTCGCTGGCATTCTCCAGCAGGCGGTGGGGATGATCCGCCTCATCAATCGCCGCTAAGTCGGGCAAGGCCGCGGGATCGATCGATACGGCGCCTGTCCGGGCCTGCCAGACGGCGGCAAGATGCGACTTCCCGGAGCCAGGTGGACCGCAAAGAAGCAATACCGGGTTGGGCCAATCGGGCCAGAGATCAATCCAGTCAACGGCGTTTTTATTGCAAGCGGCGACCAAGAAATCATCGCGTCCCAGGGCCGGCCGGTGTGGCCAATCAAAAATGAGCTGGCGGTTATTTGCCATCATCACCCAGAGGACAGGATTTGATATAGGGCAACCATACGCTAGATTTTATCCACGAGACCCATCATGGGTCCCATCGCCGTCGTCATGACTTTCCTGCACGTCCGGCGAGCCAAGATAGGCCGCGCTCTGCTTGTACTGCTGGATGGCAAACCGCCCCAGAACACCCACCACGGCGGCGACCGGCACGGCAAGCAGGATCCCTGTAAAGCCGAACAAAGCGCCGCCGGCTAGCAGCGCGAAAATTATCCACGCTGGATGTAGTCCGATACGCTCTCCCACAAGCCTCGGCGTAATAAAGTTACCCTCGAGAAACTGGCCGATAACGAAGACTCCGGCGACCATGGCAATTGGTTGCCAGTCGGAAAACTGGGCGATGGCGACACCCAGACCGATAGCAAACCCGATCAGCATGCCAAAATAGGGGACAAAGGAGATTAACCCCGTGACAAAGCCAATAATCAGGCCAAAATCAAGCCCAACCGCCGTCAGACCAATGGCGTAAAGAAGCCCCAGCAAGAGACAGACCGAAAACTGCCCGCGCAGAAAACCAGACAGCACCCCATCGATTTCAAGGGTCTTTTCGCGAATGACCGGCGCCAGATGCCGTGGCAACCAGCCTTCGATGGTCTCTAGCAAGTCGTCCCAGTCACGCAGCAAATAGAACATTACAATTGGCGTGATGACGAGCAGCGACAACAGATTGAGAAGCGCGACACCGCCGCCCCATATCCGCGTCAGAAGGTTGCCGATCCAGGCCAGCGCGTTAGGACCCGCGGCGCCGCCGATTTTTTCCCGAATGGACGCCATTTCTTCAGGCGTTACCTGAGTCTGCACCGCAGCCAGCAAGGCAACTGCTTTCTCACGCAGAAGCTCTACATAATTCGGGAGCCGTCCGGCAAAATCGACGATCTGCGACTGCAATAGCGGAACCAGCACCAGCAGGACAGAAATTACGACCGTTGTGGCCAGCAGCGTGATCAACCCGGCAGCCAGCCAACGGGGGAAACGGTGACGTTCCAGAAAATCGGCAATCGGATCGAGCAGATAGGCGAGAATAATCCCCGCGACGAAGGGGAGTAAAATATCGGAGAGCAGAAAGACCAAAGCCAGGAATGCGCCGAACCCGGCAACCCAATAGAGCGGGCGACGATTGGCAACCATGCCTAATTGTCCTCGACCGGCACCACGGTGCGGCCCCAATTGATGATATAGCTTGCGCCGGAGGCAAGGGTCGTAACCCCAACCACATAGACCAGAACGTCGAGATAACCGCCAAGGTCAAAGTTCAACCCCAGCTCAGCGAGCACCAACGCGATCAGGGTAATTTGCGCGGCTGTATTGACCTTGCTGACAAGCAAAGGCTTCATACGGACGCCATTGGTGGAGATATGCAGCAAGAGGATGCCGCCAACAATTATCAGGTCGCGAAAAACGACCATGATAACAAGCCAGGTGGGGAGATGCCCCGCATGGCCAAGTGTTAAATAGACGCCGACAAGCAATACCTTATCGGCAATTGGGTCGAGATATGCTCCCAGGGCGGAGGATTGCCCCAACGCTTTCGCCAGGTAACCATCAACCCCGTCAGAAATGCCTGCGGCAATGAACAGCCAGAATGCGGCCGTCATGAAACCGTTCAGGATCAGATAGATTGCGACCGGGACCGATAGCAGCCGTCCGAGCGAAATTATATTGGGTAAATTCACTGCGTTGATACCGGTCCTGTTGATTTTTGCTGCTTGTGGGCCAGAATCCTGACCTGCCATGATACCGAACCCTGCCTTAGTTCCATATCCTGCTCCGCAAATGCAAGGGCAAGTTGGTTGTCGCTTCCGAAATAGGAGAACCGAACGGTGGCTTCCTTGAGCGACAGCGACAGGAGATCCGCGCTCTCCACCGACGCGATCAATGAGACACGCCTGCGCAGCTCGATCCATGCGGCAAGACCTGACAATGGCGCCACCACGATCATATCCCGCCGCTCCCCGAATCGAATCAGGTGATCCTGTTTCCACCCCTCAACGAGTTCGTCGCGCAATTTGCCGCCAGCAGTCGCAAGCAACGATTCGATCGTCATATTGGGATCGGCGGTAAAACGGAGGACTGATGTGCTATCACCATCGGCGGTTCCAAAACGGCTAAGGGAGACTTCGAGCACGGCCAAATTCGCCGCTTCATCGCGACGCAGGGCCGCGACCGCCAGGACAGCGCCGCTCGCCTGATAGCGTTTGGCGATCGCCCTGAGCCGTCGCTCATCACCATTGAGCGCCTGTTCCGGGCTGACAACGGCAATGTCCTCGCCATCCCCCTTTGGCACGATTAAGGGCAACAACCCGTCGAGTGACGGTAAAGCCTGCCAGGCTTTAAGCCAAAGGTTTCCGGCGTCCCATAGTTGGACGGTTCCGGCGGCCCTGTACACAGGCAGGACAATGAGCGGATTTCCGATCGATTCCGCAAACGCTATTTCCGCATCGCGCAAAAAACGCCGCATCGCGGACCTATTGAACCGCACCGTAAGATTTGCAAGGTAACGAACCCGCGAGGTTTTTTCGTCTTCGACTTCGATCCCGCTGACGATCGCCAATAACACGGCCGGAGTCGGTTGAGGCACACGGCCGTGCTCCGTTTTTGGCACGATCCGGTCGATCACAAGCTGAAAGGCCCGAGCCTGCCCTTTGGCGAGCGCGATCTCGCGGGCGGCAGCCGCTGATTCGGCGGTTTCATCCAGCGGCAAGTTGGAGACC
The DNA here is from genome assembly GCA_027624735.1 of Pseudomonadota bacterium. GTDB lineage: Bacteria > Pseudomonadota > Alphaproteobacteria > MPNO01 > UBA2964 > JAQBTY01. Next base: position 14,201 of record JAQBTY010000066.1, read on the forward strand.
GTGTAGATCGAAAACTCGCGGGCGGACGCCTGCGGGCTCCACGCCAGAAACAGCGCAGCGATGACCACGCCCGCCATTTGGGCACTGACTGAGGTCAACGTTGCAAAACGGCGGAGATCAAGTATGTTCGCGGGATTCCATGCCTTGGGCATGGCAGTAGAATATCGCGTTTCTACCGCACGAGGAAGCCATTAAGAGTAATAGCTACAAAGATGCTGGCGTCGATGTCGACGCCGCCGCCGATCTGGTCGAGGCGATACGCCCGCATGTCCGCTCGACCAAACGGCCGGGCGCCGATGTGGATATCGGCGGTTTCGGCGGGCTTTTCGATATGGCGGCGGCGGGATATCGGGACCCCATACTGGTTGCAGCGACGGATGGCGTTGGAACAAAGCTTAAAGTCGCCCTGGCCGCGGGCTATCATGATGGCGTCGGCATCGATCTTGTCGCCATGTGTGTCAATGATTTGGTGGTGCAGGGTGCCGAGCCGTTGTTTTTCCTGGATTACTTCGCCACCGGCGGCCTCGATGTCGCCATCGCCGAACGGGTGATCAAGGGCATCGTTGAAGGTTGCCGCCAGGCCGGTTGCGCATTGGTCGGCGGCGAGACGGCGGAAATGCCCGGCATGTACGCAAAAGGCCATTACGATCTCGCCGGTTTCTGTGTCGGCGCCGTCGAGCGCGCGGGCGTTCTACCAAAGCCCGGGATCGAACCCGGTGACGTGGTCCTCGGCATATCGAGTTCGGGCGTGCATTCGAACGGGTTTTCCTTGGTCCGCAAAGTGGTCGAACGTTCCGGGCTCGGATGGGG
>JAQBTY010000067.1 GCA_027624735.1 Pseudomonadota bacterium
CAGTCAATAACCCACTGGCTCGCATTATTACGCGGCGTCAGGTGAAGATACTGCGCGGTGTGCAGGACTTCGCCGGGGTAGCGATAGGTCGTTTTGTGTTCAATGGCGATCCGCATGGCTTTTTTCCTTACGCCAGCATCAGGAAATCGCGCTGGATTTGCCCGCCGAGGTGCGTACTGTCCTCGACAAATTCGGTCAGGAACTCATGCAGCCCGCCGCTGATAATGTCTTTCATGCTGCCATAGGCAATCCGTGCATGCAGCTCACCCGCCAACCGGCGGCATTCATAAGGCCGCCGGTCGCACAGCGCATCAAGCGACGACGTTATCTGGTTGAGACTGGCGTGCAGCGAGCGCGGCAGATCGCGCTGCATGATCAACAGTTCGGCCACCCGTCGCGGTGTGATCACGTTGCTGTAAATTTTGTGATAGGCGCGAAATGCACTGACCGATTGAAGCAGGGCGCCCCATTGGTAGTAATCCACGGCGCCACCGACTTCGTCGGCGCTGGGCAATAATATATGATACTTGGAATCAAGGAGGCGCGCGGTGTTGCCGGCGCGCTCCACGTACCAGCCAAGCCGGATGAATTCGAAGGAATCGTCTTGCAGCATGGTGCCGTTGGTAACGCCGCGAAACAGATGAACCCGCTCCTTGACCCAGTCGAACAGATCGCGATGGTCGCGCGTCTCGCCACCCGGCCCATAGGAATCGCGGATTTCGAGCCAACTGGCGTTCAGACTTTCCCACATTTCGGTCGTAATGGTCCCGCGCAGCGCCCGCCCGTTTTCACGCGCCGCCCGCAGCGACGAGTAGATGCTTGAGGGGTTGTCCGGATCAAGCGCAAGAAACTGTATGACGTTGTCCCGGTTGACGATTTCGTATTTTTCGGCGAACCCCTCCTGCCCGCCGATGACCTCGAGCGTCGAAATCCACGTCGACTCCCTTGTTTGCGCCGCACTGGGGATCAGGGCCATGCGTAGCCCAACATCGAGAATCCGGGATACATTTTCGGCACGCTCCATATAGCGCGCCATCCAGTAGAGTGAATCGGCGGTACGGCCCAGCATTCCCTAATCCTCGAGTATCCAGGTGTCTTTGGTGCCGCCGCCCTGTGACGAATTCACCACCAGCGACCCTTCGATAAGGGCCACCCGTGTCAGGCCGCCGGGAACTACCGAAAAATTCTCTCCACCGAGCACATAGGGACGCAGATCGACATGGCGCGGCGCTACACCGCTTTCGACAAAGGTCGGACAGGTCGAGAGCGCCAGCGTTGGCTGCGAGATGAAGTTGGCCGGATCGTCGAGGATACGCGCGCGATAAGTCTCGATCTCATCCTTTGTCGCCGCCGGCCCGACCAGCATGCCGTAACCCCCGGCGCCGTGCACCTCCTTGGTCACAAGCTCGCCGAGGTGGTCGAGCGCATATTTCAGATCCTCTTCGCGGCGCAACATATAAGTTGGCACGTTCTGCAGGATAGGTTCTTCATCCAGGTAGAATTTTATGATGTCAGGCACATAGGGATAGACCGACTTGTCATCGGCAACGCCTGTCCCCATGGCGTTGGCGATAGCGACCCTGCCACTGCGATAGACCGACAGCAGACCCGGCACGCCCAGCGTCGAGTCCGCGCGGAACGCAAGCGGATCGAGGAACTCGTCATCGATCCGGCGATAGATCACATCGACCCGCTGCGGTCCTTCGGTGGTCCGCATGTGAACCAGACCGTCGCGCACGAACAAATCGCGCCCTTCAACCAGCTCGACGCCCATCTGATCGGCAAGAAAGGCATGTTCGAAATAGGCGCTGTTGTAGAAGCCTGGCGTCAATACCACGACCGTCGGATCATCGACGCCACCAGGGGCCACCGCCCGCAAATTTCGTAACAGCTCATCCGGATAGTGGTTGACCGGCGCGACGGGAAACTGGGCGAAAAGATCCGGAAACAGCCGCATCATCACTTCGCGGTTTTCCATCATATAGGACACGCCGGACGGTGCGCGCAGATTGTCCTCCAGCACGCAGAACTCCGCCTCGCCGGTCCGGACAATGTCGATCCCCGCGATGTGCGTATAAATTCCCCCCGGCGGCTCGAAATTGACCATTTGCGGCTGGTAAAAATCATTGACCAGAATAAGATCCGTCGGCACGATCCCGGCCCGCAGGATATCGCGCTTATGATAAATATCGTGCAGGAACATGTTGAGCGCTCGTACCCGCTGGATCGACCCTTCCTCGAGACGCCGCCATTCGTCTGCGCCGAACACTCTGGGAATGACATCGAAGGGGATCAGCTGTTCGGTTCCGCCTTCCCGGCCGTACACGATGAAGGTGATGCCAAGCCGGCGAAACAGCACATCCGCTTCGCCCCGTTTCCGACGCAGTTCTTCCATCGGCAGGCTCTTCAGCCACAAATCGATGTCGCCCAAGGTCTCCCGCGGCGTAACGCCAAACCCGTACCATTCGTCGAAGACGGCCATTGGTGCCAAATTTAGGTCTCCAGCCAGAAATTTTTTCAGGTCCGCAGGGTCTGAACCGAAAAGCCAGAAAATGCAACTGACAATCTTTTTTCGACGCGGATAAGATCATCGGACCTGTTGTTCCCGGCCTGAAACTTCCCTTTCGATTATCGTTTTGCAATCGCGCGTGGAAGGGGTATCCGCTATACGATAGCAAAGCGGCCTTTGATTTTCAGCATCCACCGCCTCAAAGAAGAATGTAATTCGGATACTCAAATATGGACACGGTTTATCTCAGTCTGCTCCTCGCCTTTGCCTTGCTGGCGGCCAACGCCTTTTTCGTCGCGGCGGAGTTCGGGCTGGTCAAGGCACGTGGCTTCCGGATCGAGGCCCTGGCCGCCGAGGATCGTTTCGCCGCTCACCTGACCGTTCGAATTCAGGGCAAGCTGGAGGCATACCTCGCGGCTTGTCAGTTGGGGATCACCATGGCTTCCCTGGGGCTGGGTTGGGTCGGTGAACCAACCGTCGCCGCCTTGTTGAAACCCTTGCTGGAGCCTGTAAGCCTGTCTGACGCTGCTTTGCATACAACGTCGTTTCTGGTCGGGTTTATCATTTTTTCGTCGCTTCACATCGTGGTCGGCGAACAGGTGCCTAAGACGCTGGCTATTCGCAAGCCGGAAGCCATTTCCCTAATCATCGCCTATCCGCTTCATTTTTTCTACATCGTTCTGTTTCCGCTCAACTGGGCTCTCAACAATGCTTCGCGGGCGATTTTGCGCCTGCTTCGTGTCGCGGAGGCCCCCCATGCGGAAATCTATAGCAATGATGAAATTCGGGGGTTGGTGGACGTTTCAGCCGAGCATGGCGAGATGCAGGAAAGTCATGCGGCTTTCATTCATAACATTTTCCGTTTCGATGAACGGGCTGCCGAGCGCGTCATGATCCCCCGCGTGGAATGCCATTTCCTGCGGCTCGACGCCCTTCATGAAGAAAACCTCCGTGTCATTCAGGATACCAAACATTCGCGCTTTCCTGTCATCGAAGATGGCGCTGGCAATCTTGTCGGCATGGTTCTTATCAAAGACGTTGTTGATGCGCTATTGTCGGGCGAACCCGAGCCGTGGCGCGACATCAAGAGATTCTGCCGCGAACCCCTGGTGGTTCCCGAAACACTCAAGGTATCGCGCCTGTTTGACACCATGCGCACAACACGCGCGCATATGGCTTGTGTCATCGATGAGTATGGCGCGTTCGTTGGGCTGGTAACGCTGGAGGATCTGCTGGAAGAGATTGTCGGCGACATCGCAGACGAGACCGACGAAGCCGTGACTGATTTCGAAATCATCAAAGAGGGCGATCATTGGTTGGCGCATGGTCTTGCGTCACTCGCCGATATCGAGCGCGAAACCGGATTCTCCGTCGAGGACGCCTTTCACGCCAATACGCTCTCCGGCCTGATCATGAACCGGCTCGAGAGGATTGCCGAGATCGGCGATGTCGTTGAAGAAGGTGACTTTCGGTTCACCGTAGAGGAAGTAAAAAACAGACGCGTCGAGAAGCTGCGTATCGATCGCGCGCAATAACGCAGCCGCACCAGGAGGCGGAACATGGAAAAGATCTTTGACTGGGGGACACCGTTCGTAAATGCGGCGTCGGGCATGCTTCAAGGTTTTCTGACATATTTGCCACAGCTGGTCGGTGCCATTCTGCTTTTGCTGGTTGGCTGGCTGGTGGCCCGGTTAGTCCGCGCTATCACTGTACGATTAATGAAGGGGATCGATCGATTCTCCGGATTGATCCGTCTCGGAGATACCGGAACAGGAAAACTGGTTAGCGAATCGGCTGCCTTGATCACAGGCAATGTGGTCTTCTGGATCGTCGTCCTTATTTTTGTGACGTCCGCGACAAACCTCCTTGGCATGACGATGTTTACCGGCTGGCTCGATAAGCTGGTCGCCCATTTGCCAAACATTGTTTCCGGCATTCTGATCATCTGTGCCGGCGTTGTCTTTGGCAATCTCGCCAATCAGGCGGTATCGACCGCGGCATCATCGATGCAGGCCAGACAACGCGCCATTCTGGCGCGCAGCGCGCAGTTTTTTACGCTTATCATTCTAATTCTTATTGGCGTCGACCAGATTGGAATCGACATCACTGTCGTTATCACGATCCTATCGGTGGCTATCGGTGCTCTGCTCGGCGGTCTGGCCATCGCCTTCAGCCTGGGGGCGCGGCCGCTGGTCAGCAATCTGATCGGGGCGCGCTATCTCAATGCCGACTATCGGGTGGGGGAGCGGATTCAGATCGGTGCATACGAAGGTACCGTGCTGGAAATTTCGTCCGTCGCCGTCATCCTCGATACCGAGAAAGGACGCGTGACTATCCCGGCGCAAGCCTTCTCCGAGGAACCAAGTATCTTGCTTACGCGGGAGAACGCCAATGTCTGAACGACTTCAGCTTGCCGAGCATTTTATAAATAGCCATGGTCAATCCGCGGCCCGTGCGCTCGAAGGATTGCCGGCGGACATTGCCGGTAGTTTGATCGACACAATTTCCGATCCGTTGAGCGTGTCCGCGCTCAAATCGATGATGCCCTATCATGCCGCTAAATGTATCTCGGCCCTTCCTCTCGAGGCCGGCGCTAAATATCTCGCGGTGTTAAGGCCGGGAGACGCGGCGGCCATCTTGCGGCATGCCGATGAGGATTCACGTAAGAACCTGATCGATCTTTTGCCGCACCGGCAAGCTGTTCGCGTAGCCCTGATTTTGGCTTATCCGCAGTCACTCGTCGGCGCCTGGATGGATCCACTCACCCTGTCCCTACCGATCACCAGCGATGTTGCCGATGCGAAGAAACGGATCGAGAATGAAGGCTATGATCATGACACCGTTTTTATCGTCGATGATGGCAACAAGGTTCGCGGATCCGTGTCATTGGTACGATTGTTGTTACAGGCCAAGGAGGATTCGTCTCTTTCGGCAATAAAACAGGATATGGCAGGCGCACTCCATGCCTCTTTAACCCTCGAACGCGCCTTTAATGATCAGGGCTGGTCCGAAAATGATGTGCTTCCGGTCGTCGATCGGAATGATCGCTTTATCGGCGTTCTGCGATATGCCGAGCTACGCCGTGCTCTGACCAAACCGTTCGTCGCGGCACGTAGTACAGATGGCGCAGACAATCTTTTGGGCATTACTGAAGCCTGCTACCTCGGCCTTGCCGATTTGATAGCAACAACGCTGTCTAACGACCGCGGCAACGCGGCACCATCCTGACGCGGACAACGGATTACTGAAACATGGCGGACCAGGAAAAAATCGATATTGCGGTCACAGCGCTGATCGAACGCTTTTTTACGGAGGCCCCCAAAAGCGCGGCCAACCGGCTTGAGACCATGTCGACGGAACAAGCCGCCGAAATATTGACGGAGGTAACGCTGGACAGAATACCGCCTGTCTGGGAAGCGATTTCATTCCATACTGCCGCGCAGTTGCTTGAGGCACTGCCGCCGGCACGCGCGGGAGAAATCCTTCAGCTGATTGATCCGGGCAAGGCGGCCTCGGTTGTGGCGCTCCTCGACAATGATCAGAAAGAGGCCCTGCTGTCCCTGCTGGATACTGCGTTGGCCGATGAAATAGGCGAACTTATCGCCTATCCCGAGAATAGCGCCGGACAGCTGATGGATACCCGAATCGTGGTGTTCAACGGCGATATGACGGTCGCGGACGCGCAGAATATCCTGAGGAGAACAAGTAAGCGCCAGCCGATTTATGAACTGCGCCTCGTCGATGATGATCAGCGCCTGAAAGCTCTTGTCGATATCAAGGCGCTGGCGCTGGCCGATCCCGCCCAGTCTTTGGATAGCATCGCCCACGGTGTAACTGCCATCGTCAAACCGATGGATTCTCGGGAAGAAATCGTCGAAAAGCTCGAGACCTTCCGCCTCGAAGAACTGCCGGTGATCGACGACGACGGGCGCCTTCTTGGCATCATAAGACATTCAGCCCTCATTGATGCCTTGAAGGAAACCGCGACCATCGATATCCAGACCATGGTCGGTGTCAGCAAGGACGAGCGCGCCACGTCGTCCAGCTGGTTTGCGGTCAGGAAGCGTATGCCGTGGTTGCAAATCAATTTGCTCACCGCCTTTATGGCGGCGGCCGTAGTCGGGCTGTTTGAGGGCACGATCGCGAAGTTCACCGCACTTGCCATCCTGTTGCCGGTAGTCGCCGGTCAGTCGGGCAATACTGGAGCGCAAGCGCTGGCGGTGACCATGCGCGGCCTGGCTTTGCGGGAAGTCCGTTTGCGCGACTGGCTGAAGGTGGCGCGCAAGGAAATGAATGCTGGCTTTTGGAACGGCATATCCATTGCGGCCACATGCGGCATCGCCGTTTATTTATGGAGCGGACAGTTCGGCTTGGTGCTGGTTATTATGTCATCGATGATCATCGCCATGGTTCTCGCTGGGCTTGCGGGCGCGCTGGTGCCGATGGGCCTGACGCGGCTCGGTCAGGATCCGGCCGTTGCTTCATCCATCGTTTTGACGACGGTCACCGATATCGCCGGATTATTCTCTTTTCTTGGTATCGCAACGCTATTGTCCGGGATGCTGCGATAGAAGTGGCTGTCCCAACGTGCGCCGAGATATATAACAACTACAAAAAACTATAGGGATCCACGTCGGTCTGGATCCGCACGCTGCCGGGGAGCCGCACCCGGGCCAGCCAGCTTCGCAACAATGCCTGAACATTGATATCCCGGGTCACCTTGACCAGCAGCCGCCGGCGATGGCGGCCGCGCAATATTGACAGCGGCGCGGGTGCGGGTCCAAGCACCGTGATCCCGTTGCCTGTCGGCCGCGCCCGGCCCAGCGCGCGGGCCACATTGTCCACCGCCGCCATATCGTGGCCGGAGACAATAAGGGCCGCCAGGCGGCCAAAGGGGGGCATATGATGGCGTTCGCGCGATGCCGCCTCGGCCGCCATGAACCGGTCCCGCTCGCCCGACACCAGCGCTTCCATGACCGCATGATCGGGCCTGTAGCTTTGCAACAGGACACGGCCCGGCCGCTCGGCCCGCCCGGCGCGCCCCGATACCTGATGCAGGATTTGATAAGTACGTTCCGCCGCCCGCAAATCGCCACCCGCAAGACCCAGATCCGCATCGACAACGCCAACCAGGGTCAGGAAGGGAAAATGATGACCCTTGGCCATGATCTGGGTGCCGATAAGAATATCGATCTGGCGGTCCTGCATGCGCTGGACCAGCGCGGCGGCGGCGGCCGGGCTCTGCACCGTGTCGCTTGCCATGATCTCGAAACGCGCATCGGGAAACCGCAGCGTCACCTCTTCCGCGAGACGTTCGACGCCAGGGCCGCACGCCGCGAATGAGTCGACGGCTTCGCATTTGGGACAGGCTTCGGGGGGCCGGATCGACAGGCCGCAATGATGGCATTCAAGCCTCCCTTCGAGCCGGTGTTCGACCAGCCAGGCGGTACAGTTTGGACATTCAAGGCGGTGCCCGCAGGTCCGGCAAAGGGTCAGCGGCGCATAACCGCGCCGGTTCAGAAAAAGCATGACCTGTTCACCGGCCGCCAGCGTATCATTGACCGCCTGTTGCAGGGTCGGCGACAGCCAGCTCTGGCGATCGAGCACTTCATCGCGCATATCGACAAGCCCGATGGCCGGCAGGCTCGCGCCGGCATGCCGCTCCGGCAGGGTCAGCCGGTCGTAACGCCCGGTCTCGGTATTGATCATGGTCTCCAGCGACGGCGTCGCGGAGGACAGCACGACCGGGAATTCGCCCATGCGCGCCCGCACCACCGACATGTCGCGCGCGTTGTAGATGACGCCATCTTCCTGTTTGAAGGAACTGTCATGTTCCTCGTCCACAACGATCAGGCCGAGCGAGGGGAACGGCAGAAAAAGCGCCGAGCGTGCGCCGACCACCACGGTTGCCTTGCCGGAAATCACCGCCCGCCAGCCATGGCGCCGTTCCGCGCCGGTCAGATCGGAATGCCATTCGAACGGCGGGGCGCCGAACCGCGCCGTAAAGCGTTTGAGCCATTGGGCGGTGAGGGCGATTTCGGGTACCAGAACCAACGCCTGACGTCCGGCGGCCAGGGCGGCGGCAATGGCCTCGAAATAAACCTCGGTCTTGCCTGACCCTGTCACGCCATCCAGCAGCTTTACCGTGAACCCGTCCTCCGGCTTGGCGACGGATCGCCGGACGGAATCGACAAGCGCGGCGGCGGCATCGCTTTGTGCATCCGACAGCCTGGGGCCGGGCTTGCGCCAGTCGGGCTGCGGCAAGGTGATTTCCTGGACCACCGAGACGGCGCGCAGCAATCCCGCATCGGCCATGCCGCGCACCACCGTCGGGCTGACGCCGGCGATCCGGGCAAGGGCCGCGGCGGATCTGGATTCGGTGGCGGACAGGTTGGCCAGGACTCGTTCTCGCGCCGCGGTCATCCTGATTCGCGAATCGGTTTGAGGGGGATCGCTTTCAGGCGCCAGCAGATATGCCGTTGTGGCGCGCGGCGCATCCAGCGCCGACGGGACGCTCATGGTCATCCGCAGAACCGTTCCGGGCGGCGTCAGGGTATAGGACGCCACCCAGTCGACGAAACGCCTTAGGGCGTCGGGCACTCGGGGAAGATCCAACAGGCCAATGATATCCTTGAGCTTTTTATCGTCCACTTCGAGGCTGGGAGGACCCCATACCACCCCGTTCACCTGCCGTCCGCCAAGCGGGATGGTGACGTAAGCGCCAGGAGCCGCATCCATCCCGGGCGGCACCCGGTAGTCATAGGCGCCTGCCAATGGCAGGGGCAGCAGAACACTGACGCGATCCTGCAAAGAGCTGTGGCTGGTGGTGGCGCGGCTGGTTGCCATAGACTAGACTTTACCCGTGCATCGATGGTGAGCCAATCTGCGGAAACCTGAGATGTTACGGTGTAATGTTTCCGGGGCTGGGTCCAATCATTGTGCCCGCTCGGGAATAGGAACAGCTAGGGAAAACGGCCACACAACATGAAGTTCTTTATCGATACCGCCGATACGGCTGAAATTCGGGATCTGGCCTCCACCGGTTTGCTCGACGGCGTCACGACCAACCCGTCCCTGGTCGCCAAAACCGGCCGCAAGTTTCTTGATGTGGTCCGCGAGATCTGCGACATCGTCGATGGCCCGGTCAGCGCGGAAGTCACCGCGACAGATCATGAGACCATGCTGGCCGAAGGGCGGAAGCTGGCCGCCATCGCGCCTAATATAGCGGTCAAGGTCCCGTTGACGCCGGATGGGCTGAAAACCTGCCGGGTTCTCGCGAATGAAGGGCGCATGGTCAACGTGACGCTTTGCTTCTCCGCTGGCCAGGCGATCCTCGCCGCCAAGGCAGGCGCCGCCTTTATTTCGCCCTTTGTCGGCCGCCTCGACGATATCAGCTCGGACGGCATGAATTTGATCGACGATATTTGCCAGATTTACAGCCAGTACGATAAGTTCACGACGGAAGTACTGGTCGCATCGATCCGCCATCCAATACATCTGATCGAATCGGCCAAAATGGGCGCCCATGTGGCGACCATGCCGCCTTCCGTGCTGCGCCAGCTCTATAAACATCCCCTGACTGATTCTGGTCTGGCGGCTTTTCTGGCCGATTGGGAAAAGACCGGCCAGTCAATATTGGACGCCTAAGCCATGAGTGCTTCATCAGACGACGCCAAGGCCCTGAGCACCGATATTGTCGCGCCCGACGCGGTTGAGGGGTTCCTGGAACGTAACCCGAGCTTCCTGAACGACCGCCCGGCGCTGCTGCAGAAGCTGGTGCCGCCGCAATTCGATCATGGCAGCGGCGTGGTCGATATGCAGATGTTCATGCTGGATCGTCTGCGCGAGCAGCTGAAACGCGCCAAGCAGCGGGAAAAATCACTGCTGGCGGCGGTGGAGGCCAATTCGAAAATCCAGCGACGGGTTTACCGCGCGGTGGACGCCTTGCTCGCGGCGCAATCCTTCGAGGACCTCATCCGCTGTGTCGTCGACGATCTACCCAGCCAGTTTGATGTCACTAAAGCCGCCCTTTGTATCGAGACCGACAAACCGCTGCCCGAGGGCGCGGTCAGAGCGGGGCTTGTGGTGCTGCCCCCGGGAACGATCAACAGCGTCGGGCATGTTCACCGGCTGGTCCTGCTGCTGGCCAACACCAAAGGGGACAAAGCCATCTTCGGCAGTGGCGCCGGCAAAATCCAGTCGATGGCTCATTTACGATTGGATCTTGGGGCCCGGGCGCCGCGCGGCCTGCTGGTGCTGGGATCGACCGAGCCGGATGCGTTCGATCCCAACCAGGGCACCGATCTTCTTGCCTTCTTCGCTCAGGTTCTAGAACGGTGCGTCCAGCGATGGCTGAACGGCGAGCTCTGACAGGCTTTTCGGCTTCCGACGACACTCTTCGCGCCATCGAGGACTGGCAACGCTGGATCGGCGACGAGCGCCGGTCCTCTTCCCACACGCTGGACGCCTATTCGCGCGATCTGGCGGCGTTTCTGTCGTTCCTCACCGGCCATCTGGGATCGCCGCCGGCGCTCGCCGACCTCAACAAGCTTCAGGCATCGGATTTCCGCAGCTTTCTGGCGCACCGCCTGGCCGGGAACATTGCCCAAAGCAGTCTCGCGCGATCCATGTCCACCCTGCGCAATTTTTTCCGGTTTCTCGACAAAACCGGGCGCGTATCGAACGCAACCATCAGCGCGGTCCGCGCCCCGCGCCCCACCCCGCCGATACCGAAGGCGATCGCCGCCACCGACGCGATGGATCTTATCGATGCGGCAGGGTCGCTCTCGGACACACCGTGGATCGCCAAGCGGGACACGGCCTTGTTCACCCTCCTCTACGGATGCGGACTTCGAATCGACGAAGCCCTGAGTCTCAACCAGGCCGATACGCCGAAAGACGATGCCATGGTGATTACCGGCAAGGGCAACAGGCAGCGCGTTGTCCCGGTTCTGCCCATCGTCCGCCAGAGCATCGCGGATTACAGGGAAGCCTGCCCGTTCGCGCCCAGGCCCGACCGGCCGCTTTTTCTCGGCGCGCGGGGCGGCAGGCTGAACCCCGGCGTGGTCCAGCGCCAGATGCGCAAGCTGCGCGGCCTGCTCGGCCTTCCATCGACCGCGACGCCGCACGCGCTGCGTCACAGCTTCGCCACCCACCTGCTCGGGGCCGGCGGCGATCTCCGCACCATCCAGGAGCTGTTGGGGCACGCATCGCTGACCACCACCCAGCGTTATACCAGCGTCGATTCGGAACGGCTGATCGCGGTCTATAACGATGCCCATCCGCGGGCACGGCGGTAACCCACCATGAATGTACGGACACTCTGGGCCCGCGACCCTGTGCGGGGCGCGCTTTGGATGACCGGCGCGTCGATCATGATCGCCGGATCCGCGTCCTGTGTGCGGCACCTGTCCGGGTCCTTTTCACCGTTCGAGCTGGTCTTCCTGCGCTGCGCGCTGGGGACGCTGTTTTTGCTGCCGTGGATTTTCCGCATGGGGGCACGGGGGACGCTGCGGACCACACGATTACCCCTGTACACGCTGCGCACCGCCCTGAGCTATACCGGCATGGTGTGCGCCTTCTATGGGCTCGGCAACATGCCGATCGGCGAAGTCTACGCCCTTTTGTTCCTGGTTCCGCTGATCACCATCGTCCTCGCCGTCGTGATGCTCAAGGAGCGTGCCGGCGCCGCTGCATGGTTGGCCTGCGGCGTCGGGTTCATCGGCGCGCTGGTCATTTTGCGGCCCGGTATCATCGACGTGAGCCTGGCCGCCGCCGCGGTCCTGGTCACCGCCGTCACCTATGCCGGGACCAACATCTGCATCAAGACGATTTCGCGCACCGACACGCCGGTCCAGATCACCATTTACGGCAATATCCTGGCCCTGCCGATCGCCTTTGTGCCAAGCCTGTTCGTATGGCGCACGCCAGACTGGGGCGATGTTCCGTGGATAGTCGCCATGTGTGTGTTTCAGACCCTGGCGGGGCTGTTTCACGCCCGCTCGATCCAGGCGGCCGACGCACGGGTGGTGCAGCCCTTCAATTTCCTGCGCCTGCCGGTCAGCGTGATCATCGCCTATTATCTGTTCGCCGAACTGCCGAGCCACTGGACCTGGCTGGGCGCGACGCTGATCTTCGCTAGCTCCTATTACGTTCTCTACCGCGAATCGGGTTCCAGAACGCGGAATACAGGGTAAACTCCGCGCACCAGACAGGAGACTTTGCGATGTCAATCAAGGTGACCCCGCTTTCAGACGCGCTTGGTGCGGAGATCAGCGGCGTGGATTTGACGACCCCGCTCGATCCGGAAACCGCGAAGGCGATCAACGAGGCATGGCTCGAGCATCTGGTTATCGTCATTCGCGGCCAGATCTTGAGCGACGAAGACCAGGTCCGGTTTGGCGGCTATTTCGGCCCCATCGGCGATTACCTGCGGCCCGGTACGCTTCGGTCGACGGCGATGAAGGAACGCCACCGGTCCGTGATGTTCGTCAGTAATATCGTGGAGAACGGCGAACCCATCGGCACCCTGCCCGATGGCGAGATGATGTTTCACACCGATACCGGCTACGCCCAGAACCCGCACAAGGCCACCACCCTTTATGCGGTGGAACTACCCGGCAGCGGCGGCCATACGATTTTTTCCAATCAATATGCCGTCCATGACGCGCTGCCCGATGCGCTGCGCCAGACGCTTGCCGGGCGCGATGCAAAGAACGCCTATGAATTCGGCACCATGATCAAGACCAAGCAGCGTTACGATGCACCGGAAACCGCGACCGCCATTCATCCCATCTTCCGGCCCCATTCGGAAACCGGCCGCATGACCGTTTACGTCAATGAGCTGATGACCGAAGAAATCGTCGGCCTTCCCGAGGCTGAAAGCCGGGCGGCGCTGGATGAAGTGTTCGCGCTCCAACGCGAGCCCCGTTTCCTCTACGAACATGTCTGGCAACTCGGCGATCTGGTCATGTGGGACAATCGCTGCACGCTGCACGCGCGCACCGACTTCCCCCGCGACCAACGCCGCCTGCTGCGCCGCATTACGGTGGAAGACAGCGCGGGCGCCACCGCATGAGCACCGCGGAAGACATCGTCGTTCTCCCCGAAGACAACGGAACCCTGTTTCCCGACCGAGCAGTTACGCGATGTGGCGGTGTGGGAAATGAACGGCACCCTCGACTAGGTCATCCAGCCGGCCAAGGTAGACGCAGCCCGCGCCGTCACCGAACAGCACTGCAAGCGCTACCGCGTGGCACGGCTTGAGGGGCTACTACCACGACATCCTGCACGACACCTGCAACACCGTCGCCCGCCTATGGTTCAAGGTAATTGAGACCGGCCATTTCGATTAGGGGGCGTTCGGTTCACCGGTCTGTTCGAAACGCCGAATTTGATCAGTTTCCTCAGCCATAACCACACCCAACACCGTCATCCCGGACTTGATCCGGGATCCACGTCTTTCTTCCTTGGTACCGTTATTTCCAACAGCACAAAACAAAAAACTCCTGGATCCCGGATCAAGTCCGGGATGACGATGGGAGGTTAACTCGACATATTGAACTATCCGGCGACGTGCCTATCTTTTTGCCAAGAGCCCATCTAAATCAGGAATTTCAGAAACCAACTCCGATTTTTCTTTCTCGGAAATCTTGAAATAAGCATCTGTTTCATGTGCGATCGATGTAAGCCAAGGAGATCGATCTGGTCTCAGCAGGCTCAAATTTTCTGGGCGGGAAGGCAGTCTCCATTCGTACAATCCATTAGTGGCGTCAAGCAACAGCCCCAGTGATTCTGGAGTAAAATTGAAAGTGAAAGCCGTGGCCTCTCGATTCCCTAGATGAATAGTTCCCGGCCACTCCTTAGTCGCCTTTTCTTCAACAAGAAATTGGACAAGTGACAAGAGTACAGCGGTACCTTCGGAATCGACACCGGCCCCAGGGGGTTCAACAAGGAGAAAATAAGGGCACTTCTTTTGGGCGTACATCAGCAGTGCCTGATAAATTTTGCCTCTAGGCTCCTCGATGAGGTCGTACATTTTGGTGATTTCGTTCATGTGTGCAAATCCGGTCACTTGCATGAAGATAGACCCTACAGTCCGCATCTGAAAATAGATGTGATTTTTCACCTGAGCCGTTTCCGCACCCTTAACGCCATCACAACTGTCGGAAAACTTGACACTTACGCCATTCTCCTGGCCGATCCGCGCCGTAACCCATTGACGTTACTGCAGGTCCTATAGTTGGCACGATTCTTGCACTTGTTGAGCCTGACCCGTGCAGCGTATCCGCACGGTGCAGACGGGCTGTTTGACGCCAACCCCGGACAGCAAGTCTGTGACGGCGGCTCTTCGGAGCCGCCGTCATCATCTAATCCTCCACCCTCGCCACGATATCC
>JAQBTY010000068.1 GCA_027624735.1 Pseudomonadota bacterium
GGGCTTACACCGAAGGAGTTTGCAACCCGGTCCGAACAGGACCATAACCAGAACAGATTCTGCCTATAAACGAGGACAACAAAGGGGCAAGGTCAGGTTGCTAAGCCTTAGCGAGCCAAAAGCGAGCTTAGGCGCAGCTGGGTGAGGGGAAATTTGTTTATTTCGGTACGTCCTTGCTGAACGGGTTGAGGTCGTCGGGGACGCCCTCGACGCCGTATCCGGCGCCGATTTTTTCCAGGGCGGAGATTTCGAGCACGTTGCGGTCGGGATCGTGGAAATAGGCCTGGCGTCCGACGAATATTCCCTCACGGCGGTCTTCTTCGAAAAACGGCTCAACGTCATGTGCTCTCAGATGGGCGATCGCCTCGTCATACTTATCCACATCGATCCGGAACGCGTGGTGTATCAGGAATTCCTTACCCGGATTTGGATCGATGGGTGTCTTGCTCTTGGTCAGGATGATGTAATCGTCACCCGACGTTAGAAATACCATGCCGACGCTCGGGACCTTCTGGACGACTTTGAGTCCCAGCACATCGCGGTAGAACGCCTCGCTCCTGTCCGGATCGCTGACGGAAATGGTGAAATGAACAACACCCTTTGTTTCGATCATGGCGGCCTCCTGCTGCGATAATTATGGTTGATTGAGTAAAGTCTCGCATAAACAAAATGTCACTGTCCATCCAGGCAAAAAAACGGGCCGCCAAAACATGGCGACCCGCTTTGCTTGGCCTTCCCCGGATAGTACTGTTTACGCTTCCCGCGCCGGCGGCGGAACGGCGTAGCCCTTCTGGACGTGGACGTTGAGGACGTATGGTCCGCCCGCCTCCACGACCTTAAGGGCCGCTTCGATGGCTGGAATCAGTTCACCCACCTTGGTCACCGGGCCCGCAGACTTGACGCCGAGCGCTGCGGCATATTCCGCGATATCGACTTCGGGATCGTCGATGCGCTGGCCGATCCAGCGGTTTTCAGGCGCCCGGTTCCGCATCTTGGCAACGGTCTCCTGATGGATTTCGTCGTTGAAGTTCGACCGGTTGTTGGAAATCAGGATCAGCACCGGAATGCTGTAATGAGCCGCGGTCCACAACGCCGACGATCCCTGCATGGTATCGCCATCGCCAAGAACGGCGATCACGGTCCGATCGCTATCTTTAAGGGCCAGACCGGCGCCGATGGCGGTACCTGTCCCCGACCCCAGCCCGCCGCCGCCATCGTTGCCGAGATAATCCATCGGGTGGGTGAAATGATACCCGTCCGCGGCCCAGCCGATGGTGACATTGGTAAGCGTGATGTTACGGCCCTTACGGACTTCGTTCATGCCGAGGGTCAACGCTTCGACCGAGATTTCATCATCCTGGTTGAGATCGCTGAATTTCGTGTCGATATCGGACGTGCGCCCCTTGTTCTTGCCGTCCCACTTGGATTTTCCGGCAAGCCGCTTTTCACAGGCGGCAAGCAATTGCTCCGTTACGGGTTCGGGTTCGGCCAACATGGTCACATCGCCCAGCGGCATGCCCTGATGATCGGAAGACCAGCCGTTATGGATCAGGGAATCCACGGAAACATGGATCACCTTGGCATTGACGTCGGCACGGCCGAACACCAGCTTGAATGTCCCGGCGAGATCGACCCAGTTGAGATCGAGGATCACATCGGCGGCCTTCATGGCCACGACCGCCTCTTCACGGGGCCGGTTGCTCGGCGGCGCGAGATGAAGCAAATGATCGGTCGGGAAGCTGGCCCCGGTTTTCATGTCGGTCACGATTCCGGCGCCAAGCATTTCGGCCAGCTTGATGCGGTTGTCCCAGTCTTCCTTGCTGCGCTTGAGACGCCCCATCATGATGACCGGGTTTTTGGCACTGACCAGTAGATCCGCTGCCGCATCGATACTTGACTGAGCCGCCGGTGTCGGCGCCGGCGGCAGGAAACGGCTGACGTCGGGCAGCTTCATATCAGGATCGATGGCGCTTTCCTGAAGACCCGCGTCGAGACACACATAGGCCGGCGCCATCGGCGCGGTGCGGATGGTTTTGTTGACCCGGACCATTGTTTCGGCCAATGCCTGGGCCGACCGCGGCTCGTCGTCATATTTTACGAAATTGCGGACCAGCGCTCCCTGATCCTTCATGGTGTGGATCCAGTCGATCCATGGACGCCGCTTGGGCGCGTCGACCGGGCCGGTCGCCCCCATGATGACCATCGGCACCCGGTTACACCAGGCGTTGAAGACCCCCATCATGCCGTGCATCAGCCCCACATTGGAATGCAGGATGCAGCCCATCGGCTCATCGGTCGCCTTGGCGTAGCCCTGTGCGATATGCACGGCGTGATCTTCGTGCAGGCAGAGCAGCATCTGCGGATCGCTGTTGCCGAGATAATTCACGATGCTGTCGTGAAACCCGCGATAGCTCGCCCCCGGGTTCATCGACAGATATTTTATGCCCATCCGGCGCAGCATCTCAGCGGCCACATCGCTTCCCCAACCCATCTGCGGGTTTCCGACATTTACGGGCCGGTCCATTCCATCTACGTCTGTCATTTTCTTTCTCCTAATCCCTAAGCCCGTTTATTCGCCCTTGCTGCCGCCGCGCATCAATGGCGGTACGGCATAGCCGGTTGAAACGTGAACATCGATAAAGTGGCACTTGCCGTCTTCGACCGCCTTCAATCCTTTTTCGATCGCCGGCAACAGATCGCCCATTTTCTCGATGGGTCCCTGTGATTCGAACCCGAGCGACTTCGCCAAATTCGAAAGTTTGATATCCGGCTCACTGATCCGCATACCGATCCAGCGGTTTTCCACCGGCCGGTCACGATCCTTGGCCACCGTCTCCTGATGCAGCTCGTCATTAAAGTTCGAGCGGTTATTGGAAATGATGACCAGCATCGGAATGCGGTACTTGGCGGCCGTCCAGAGCGCGGTGTTGCCCTGCATGAAATCGCCATCGCCGAGCACGGCGACCGGCAGCCATCCGGTGCCTTTAACGGCAAGCGCCGCCCCCACCGATGTGCCGGGGCCGGAAGCCAGCCCGCCGCCGCCATCATGACCCAGGTAAGAAAGCGGGTCGGTAATTTCGTAAGCCGGTCCCATGCCGCCGGAAGCAACCCGGTTGAGGCTGATTTTGCGGCCGCCCTGCACCTCGGCCAGAGCCGTCACGATATCGGCGGGTTCTATATTCATACCGGCATCGCGGTTCGCGATGGGCTCATAAGCTGCCGGCTCCGGGCCAGCCCGCTTGCCGTCCCATTTTGACGCAGCGCCGCGCTTGGCGATTTCGGCCAGCAATTGTCCCACGAAGGCGTCGTGATCTGCGGTAATATTGATGTCGGCTTCCGGCAGTTCGAACAGCTCCATGCCGTAGCCGTTATGGACTGACTGCTCCATGGAACAATGAATAATCTTTCCCTTGATGTCGCCATCCCGTTTCAGCAGGCGTTGCGTGCCGCCGAAATCGAGCCAGTTGAGGCTGAGAATTACATCGGCCTTGTTAACCGCTTCGCGCATGGGCGGGTTTACACCGCCCGCCGGCCGTCCGACATGGAGCAGATGGGAGCTCGGGAACACGGCCGCATTGCGCAGGTTGGTGAATACGCCGGCGCCGGTTAATTCGGCCAGCTTGACCCGATTGTCCCAGGTTTCCTGCGACCGTCCGCTGCGGCCGATCATGATGATCGCGCTCTTTGCCCCCATCAGCAGGTCGGCAACTTCTTTCACGGCGTTCTCCGACGCGCGCGGCGCATCGGACGGCTTGAACCTGCTGGCATCGGGGATGGTGATCTCGCCATCCAGCGCATCTTCCTGCAAACCGGCATCGAGACAGACATAGACCGGTCCGGGCGGTTCGCTGCGCGCCATCTGGTTGGCCCGGTACATGGTCTCGACAATGGCCTCGGCCGAGCGCGGCTCATCGTCCCACTTGGTGAAATTACGCAGCAACGCGCCCTGATCTTTCGCGGTATGGATCCAGTCAATCCACGGACGGCGGATCGCCGCATCCACCGGGCCGGTCGCGCCCATCATGATAATTGGCGCGCGATTGCACCACGCGTTGAACGTCGCCATCAGGCCATGCATGAGCCCGACGTTGGAATGCAGCGCGCAGGCCATCGGCTCACCGGTCGCCTTGGCGTACCCTTGCGCGACATGGACGGCGTGATCCTCATGCAGACAGATCAGCATCTGGGGATCTTCGTTGCCCAGATAATTGACGATGCTGTCATGCAGGCCGCGGTAACTCGCTCCCGGGTTCAGCGAAATGTATTTGATGCCCAAACGCCGCAGCATCTCCGCCGCGACATCGCTCGCCCATCCCATCTGCGGGTTGCCGAGATTGACCGGTCGGTCAATGTTCTTAAGGTCTTTAGTGACTTCGTTCATCGGTCGTACTCCAGCTCTTCGAAGTTTAAGTGAATGTAGGGACTGAGTTGATGGGGGTCGATGACGGGCTCTGCTTCCTCGACATAGCTCGCATCGATTTCGTTGAAATTATGGATGCCAAGCAGCGACATCGACGTTCTGATTTCCGCCTCCAGCAGGCGCAGGAGATGGAACAGGCCGTCCTTGCCGCCGGCGGCGAGACCCAGGCCCTGCAGCTTGCCGATACAAACGGCGTCCGCGCCCAGCGCCAAGGCCTTGATCACATCGGTGCCGCGCAGAAAACCGCCGTCGACGATGACGCTGGCCCGTCCCGCGACGGCGTCGACCACTTCGGGTAAAACGTCGACCGAGCCGCGGCCATGATCAAGCTGACGGCCGCCATGGTTGGAAACATGAACGCATTCGACGCCGTGTTCACAGGCGATGGCCGCATCTTCCGCCGTACCGATACCCTTGAGGATCAGCGGAATGTCATGGGTGTCCTTGAAATGCTTTATATCGTCCCAGGTGAGCTTTTTCTGGAAATCGCCCCCGTCGTGACCCCGTCCGCGGCGCGCCGACGGCTGCCAGCGCTTGATCAGATCGCGTTCGCGGCGGCTGTAATAGGCGGTATCCACCGTCAGGCAGAACATCTCGAACCCGGCCTCGATGGCCAGCTTGACCTGTTCGTCGACCCAGGCCCGATCGCCCCGCACATAGAGCTGAAAAACCTTGGGCGCGTTGGTTGCAGCACCTACCTCGTCACGTCCGGGATTGGTCACCGAACTGCAAAAATAGATCGTCTGATAGGCTGCCGCGGCTTCTGCCGCCGCGACGGCGCCGCCCGCATCGATCAATTGCAACGACCCGATCGGCGCCAGCATGACCGGCAGGCGAATCCTGTGTCCCAGAAAGCTGGTGCTGGTATCGACCTCGGCCACGTCCCGCAGAATACGGGGACGAAGCGCCAGTGAATCAAGCGCCAGCCGGTTACGCCGGAGGGTGGTTTCGGTCTCCGTCCCGCCCATCAGGTAGTCCCAGGTATTTTTCGTCAGGTTGCGACGCGCGCGCGCGGCTATCTGTTGCAGAGTTGCAAAATCGTCCAATGAAACGCCTCACTATTGACGGGCAGCGCTTAAGGCGCCCCGCCCGTCTCCCTGAAATTTTACCGCCGACAGTTTGGCCGGTCGATCTTAGAAAGCCTCCCTGGCCAAGTCAAAACGGCCGTCTCCTTAACGCATCAACACCGACACCAGCCGATCAGGTCGGATCCGATGCGGTGACGTTTAGCACAGCCTGGCGTTTATCCACCATGACCGCCTTTAAGGCGCGCTCCAGCGCCGGCTGCATGTCTTTCGGGTCATTGACCTGTTCGCCATATCCGCCCGATACGTCGACCATCTTTTCATAATGCTGATCGACGTTGAAATAGGCCAGCGGCATCTGGTTCGCCTTGGCCGCGTACCCGTCGGGATGGAGCCCCATGGTCGATCCGCGCACCGCCTGCCAGCGCTGGTTGTTGAACACCACGGTCAGGATCGGCAGGTCCTGCTCGGCGGCGACGTAATGCGCCGAAATGGGCACGTTGAACATGTAGGACCCGTCGCCATGCGTGCCGATCACCAGCCGGTCGCGGTCGGCGAGTTTGGCGCCAAGGGCGACCCCCATCCCGTGGCCAAGGCCGGAAGAAGCGCCGGCATTGAGGATCTTGGTGGGTTTGGTGGTGTCGAGATATTGCACCTGGAGCTGGGATTCCTTGGCGAAGATGGTCTCGGAATCGCTGATATTGCCGATGCAATGGGAAATCCAGGCGGGATGGATCGGGGTCTTGTCCTTCACCTCCTCCAGCTTGGCCGCCCAATTGTCCTCGAGTTTGTTGTGACGGTCGGTCACCGTCCTGCGCCGCTTGTCGATGGTGGCGGCGGCCGACTTCGCCGGCTCCTCCATCGCCACCGACAGGGCGCGCAGGCCGATATCCGACGCGCAGGTCAGCGCGATATCGGACTGGAAGCCGCGGACCGGCCACATGGTGTAATGGGGATCGACCGCCAACTGAATGACCTGACAATCCTCCGACGGATTGACCTGCGACGGCAGCCACGGCACCGCGCAATCGAGTACCAGAATGGCATCCGCCGCTTCAACGAACGGATTGGGATTGCCGCCGGCGAACATCGGATGGTGTCGCGGCATGGCGACGAACCGGTTGCGGTACTCGACCACGGGAATGGCGTATTTCTCCGCCAGCGCTACCAGCGCCGGCATCACGCCCGGATTGCGTCCGCCCCAGTTGGTGATGATCACCGGATTTTCCGATTTGGCGAGGATCGATGCCGCCCTGTCGAGCGCTTCCGGGTCGGGCGCCGCCGGTGATGCCGCCTGGATGCGGCCGGGCGAGGTATAGGTGAACTCATCCACTTCCCAGGCCAGCACTTCGCGCGGCAGCGCCAGATAGGCAGGGCCCTTGGGGTCGCTCATCATCACGCTGAGGGCACGGTCGACAATGGTCTCGAGCTGTTCGACGTTGCGCAGTTCGTAATCCCATTTCACGGCCTCGCGGGTCATCCCGCTTTGGTCGTACATTTCCTGCGTCCAGTGAATATCGAGGGAACGGTGGCCCTTGAGCGAATGTTCGTTGGTCGGCGTGCGGCCGGCGGTAAACAGCATGGGAACATTGCCGCGCGACGCGTTAAGCAGTCCGTTCATGCCGTTCGCCGTACCGACATTGACGTGCATCATGGTGAGCTGCGGCCGGCCGGTGACGAGGTAATATCCGATCGCCATGTGCTGCGCGGTGTTTTCATGCGGGCACGCGATGGGCGTCGGGTGCGGCGTCCCCAGCGCCTGCGCCTTGGCAAGTGCTTCGATCAGCGGCGCGAAATCCGTACCGGCATTGGCGAACAGGTAATCCACACCCCGATCGGCAAGCACCGCCAGATAAGCGTCAGCAACCGTTACATTCTTCAGTGTCTTCTTTGGCATGTCTTCCTCCCTCTGGCTTACCGCCCCGAATAGTCATTCGATCTGGTTATAGGCCAGGTACTGATCCCGCTATTACCGCTTTTCGTGATTTCACGCGCGAGCTCGACCCAACTTACTACTCACTAATGGCCGTCCCCTGCGCCGATGCTGTTTTTAAGGCAGAATTTACCGATAACAAATGGTAATCCCGCAGCATAGGCGCCGTCAACGTCGCGACCTGAAAAATGTCCGGCGCTGTCTCCCCCTTTGCGAAACCGGCAAGCCCGGATAAGCTGCAAAAAACACCAGATCCGGGAGATATCATGGACGACATCAATAACAACTACCCCGCGGCGCCAGACTTTGCATCGGAAACACCCATCAATCTGCCCGCCAACCAGCCCAGGGCGGAATACGGATCGGACCTGATCGCGGAGCTGATTGGCGAACTGGGTCACGATTATATTTTTCTGACTCCAGGGTCGTCGTTCCGCGGCGTCCATGATTCCCTGGTCAATCACACCAAAAACCACAAGCCGAAAATTATCCTGGTGGCCCATGAAGAAATCGCCGTCGCCATGGCGCACGGCTATTGCAAGGCTACAGGCCGGCCGGCCATGGCGTTTCTTCACGATCTGGTCGGTGTGCAGCACGCCTCCATGGCGTTCTACAATGCCATGGCGGACCGCATGCCGGTTATCGTGCTGGGCGGCTCGGGTCCCGCCGACCCGGCCCATCGGCGAAAAACCGACTGGATCCATTCGGCCAACACCCAATGCGACATTGTAAAAAACGTCACCAAATGGACCGATGAGCCCATAACCCTGCAGGCCTGCCTCGATTCCATCGCCCGGGCGCAGCGCATCGCCACCAGCGGTCCCTGCTCGCCCACCTATGTGTCCGTCGATGTGGTGGTGCAGGAAGCCGAAATTCCCGATGGCGTTTCGATGCCCGATGTTAAGGCCGCGCGCTATCAGCCGGCGCCGCCCATAGCCGCCCCGCAGGGTCAGGTCGAGGCGGCCGTCGATGTGCTGACCGAAGCCAACTGGCCGCTGATATTCGGCGGCCGTATCGGCTACGATGCCAAGGCCACGCCGCCGCTGACCGCGCTGGTGGAAACGCTGGGCGCCGCCTATCAGGATGGACACGACATCATCTGCATGCCGTCCAACCATCCGCAGAATCTCAATGCGAGCTTTGGCCGCACTAAGGCGGAAGGCGAATACAAGGCCATGCTGCTGGGCAAGACCGATGCCATCTTCTGCATCGATTGTCTGGATATTTCCAACAACGTCGGCGCCTATGAAGGCGCCCGCGGCGCCGGGAATGCGATCACCGCCAAAGCGAAAAAAGTAATCGACCTGTCGCTCAACGATTTCGCGGTGCAGCACTGGACGCATCTGGGCGGTCCGATCCAGCCGGTGGACGTGCAGTTGCAGGCCGATGGCCTGCACGGGCTCGGCCAGGTGCTCGACGAAGTCAAGCGCCGCGCCGCCGGCAACCCACCCTGGCTCAAGCGGGCGGCGGAACGGCGTGCGGAAATTTCCACCATGCACGACAAGCTGCGCACCGAACAGCGCGACGCCATGAAGGCGAAATGGGACCAGGTGCCGATCTACCTGCCGCGTATGACGGCTGAACTTCATGATGCGGTCAAGGAAAAGAACTGGCTGCTGGCGGCCCGTAACTACCGGGCCTGGTATGACGGAATCTGGGAATTCGATGGCGCCGGGCAGTTCCTGTCCAACTCCATCGGCGGCGGCATCGGCTATGGGCCGGGCGGCATCATCGGCTCGGCGCTCGCCGGCCGCGACCAGGGCAAGTTTACCGTCGCCATCGTCGGCGATGGGGATTTCACCATGGGACCGGCGGCAATCTGGACCGCGGCGCATTACAAGATCCCCATCCTGATCGTGCTGCACAACAACACCTCGTTCGGCAATGACGAGGAACATCAGATCTCCCTCGCCTACAAACGCGGCCGGCCTCCTGAAAATGCCTGGATCGGTCAGCGCATGGTTGGGCCGGAGCCCGATTACTGCACGGTCGCCCGTGGCTATGGCGCCTGGGCGGAAGAAGCGGTGCGCGATCCCAAGGATCTCACCGGCGCATTCTCCCGCGCCGTCGCGGCGGTCGAAAAGGGTCAGGTCGCGCTGGTGGACGTGCATACGTCGCTCAATTGACGAGGCCGCCATGACGCTGTTCATCAACAATGACGTGGTGAGCAAGGTTCTCACCATGAAGGACACCATCGAGGTGCTGGAAAAGGCCTATGCCGATCTGGTCGCCAAGGAGGCGGTATGCCGGCCGCGCGTCGATATCCAGATCCCCACATCCGATCCGCACAAAGCCTATCAGTGGGGCACCATGGAAGGCGGCTCGGTCGGCGGCTATTTCGCCATCCGCATGAAGTCCGACATCATTTACGAAACCGAATACAACGGCGCGCTCACCCAGGAAAAATACTGCGTCAAGCCCGGCCTTTATTGCGGGTTGATCTTCCTCACCGATGTGGAGACCGGCACGCCCTTGGCCTTCATCAATGATGGCGTACTGCAGCACATGCGGGTCGGCGCCGATAGCGGCATCGGCGTCAAGTATATGAGCCGCGAAGACTCGTCCGTCGTCGGGATGATCGGCTCGGGCGGCATGGCGCGGACCCATCTGGACGCTTTTATGTGCGTGCGCAATATCAAACGCGTCAACGTCTTCAGCCCGACCAAGGCCAACCGCGAAGCCTTTGCCGCCGAGATGAGCGAGACATACGGGATCGAGGTGGTTGCCTGCGATGAAGCCCGCGATGTCTATCGCGGCGCCGATATTATTTCCGGCTGTACCGATTCCGCCGTGCCGGTGATCAATGCCGAGTGGCTGGAACCCGGCCAGCACGTGGTCAATGTTGGGGGCGGCGGCGGCATCCCGGGCCAGGCGGTGCAGGATCGCATCGAAGTTTATTTCCGCTTCGGCAACGCGCCGGCACCGCAGGGACTGCCCGAGCTCGACCTGGCCGACGAGTTCCTGACCTATGCCGCGCGGCCGGATCACGATTACGGCTTCAAGAACAAACGCAAAAACAAGCGCGGTCACGGCGTCGCCATGCCAGACCGGGTGGTCTATTTCGAAGACATCCTGGGCGGCACCAACCGCGGACGTCTGGCGCGCGATCAGATCACCTATTCCGAACGCGGCAATCTGCAGGGCAACCAGTTCCACGCCGTCGCCGGCCGCACCTATGAACTCGCCAAGGCCGCCGGCCTCGGCAACGAAGTCCCCACCGAATGGTTCCTGCAGGACATAAAGGATTGATGGTGGTTAGCTTCTTCTTTTTTCGTCATTGCCGGGGCAAGCCCACTGGTGTTTGGGATAATCCGTTCACACAG
Organism: Pseudomonadota bacterium; assembly: GCA_027624735.1. Classification (GTDB taxonomy): domain Bacteria; phylum Pseudomonadota; class Alphaproteobacteria; order MPNO01; family UBA2964; genus JAQBTY01. The sequence goes on from JAQBTY010000068.1 coordinate 10,702, forward strand.
CCCGTCATGGTCGGCGAAGGCCGACCATCCACGAGTTTTTGTTTTTCTCGCGCAGTAAAGAAGCAGAAAACAACAGAAAAACGTGGATGGTCGGCCTTCGCCGACCATGACGAAGAGGGCGAAGTTCGTCCGCATATCGTCGCAAAAAACTGGATTGCCGGCCATGGGCGTGAAGCGCACTTGGGCCCGGTAATGACGAAAGGGGGAAGGAGCTAATATGACCCTCGTCATCAATAACGACATGGTGGCCCAGGTGCTGACCATGCGGAACACCATCGAGGTGCTGGAGGCGGCCTATACGGATCTCGCCGCCAAGGAAGCCGTCTGCCGGCCGCGCATCGATATCCAGATCCCGACTAAGGACGGCAAGGTCTATCAGTGGGGGACCATGGAGGGCGGCTCGGTCAGCGGTTATTTCGCTATCCGCATGAAGTCGGACGTCACCTATGAAACCGAATACGAGGGCGTGCGCACCCATCAGAAATACTGCTCCGAGCCCGGCCTCTTTTGCGGGCTTATCCTGGTGACCAATGTGGAGAACGGCGAACCGCTGGCCTTTATAAATGACGGGGTACTGCAGCATATGCGGGTCGGGGCCGATGGCGGTATCGGCGTCAAATACATGAGCCGCGAAGACTCGGAAGTGGTCTGCATGCTGGGTTCGGGCGGTATGGCGCGCAGCCATCTCGACGCCTTCCTATGCGTGCGCAACATCAAGAAAGTCCAGGTGTTCAGCCCGACCAGGGCCAACCGCGAGCTCTATGCCGAGGAAATGCGCGCAAAGCACGGTATCGAAGTGATGGTCTGCGACAATCCGGAGGACGCCTATAAGGGCGCCGATATTATCGCCGGCGTGACCAATTCCTCGGTGCCGGTGGTGATCGCCGAATGCCTCGAGCCCGGCCAGCATATCGTCAACGTGGGCGGCGGCACGGGCATGGTGAATGCCGCGGCACAGGAACGGGTCGATGTCTATTTCCGCTTTGGCAATGCGCCGGCTCCCGTGGGATTACCGGAAATGGCGTTGGCCGACGAATGGATCACCTACGCCGCGCGGCCTGATGTGGACAACGGCATCACCCAGAAACCGCTCGGCACCCGCGCCCATGGCGTCGCCATGCCCGACAAGGTGATCTATTTCGAAGATATTCTGGATGGCACCAATCGCGGCCGAACATCGTCGAGCCAGATAACCTATTCCGAACGCGGCAATCTGCAGGGCAACCAGTTCCACGCCGTCGCCGGCAGAACCTATGAGCTAGCCAAGGCCGAAGGTCTCGGCCATGAAATCCCCACCGAATGGCTGCTGCAGGATATCCGGGATTGATGGAAATCACTTTCACCCTATTTGCCCCAAACACCCCTGTCATCCCGGCTCGCGCTTCGCTTGGCCGGGATGACAAATTAGAAAAATCAATATCAGAAAATGTGTGAACTCGAAGCCTTTGCAAAACTTCTTATCTGGGTGTTCGTTGCCGGATCGTGCTGCATGGCGGTGCTGGCGCGGAAGCTGACCGACCATTTGCTGGTGACGCCGCCGGCCCCGCGGCACACCTGGTTCCGTAAGAAGATCCATATCAAACCGTCTTACATGCTAAAGCCGGATCTCTATTTTAATCAGGCAGGCCAGCCGTGGGCGTGGCGATTTACGGTGGTGGCGGCGGTTACCTTCGGCGCCGGGTTCTTGTCGTTTTATGTGATTTTTACCTGCCGCTAATTAGCGGGAATAGTTGGTGCCCTGTACCAGACGGGTTACGAACTCCAGCGACCGTCCCTTAAAAGCGCGCAGTCTTTTCCGATAGATTTCCCGCGCTTCGTTTTCGTTGTTGATGGTTTCGACCCATGTGTCACGCCAATGCAGGGTTCCCACATAGACGGCCTCATGATCCCGTACTTCAAGAATGTTGGGAGCTTCCTTGAACGACCACCGTGTCTCTCCCGGCCGCGCAAGGAGATAAGCTTCAACCAGGCGATACGTGCCAGGCTTGGCGGCGAATATCCTGACTGATTGATCGACGGCCCCAACGAGATCCAGATAGATCGGCTGGTCCTCCGCTTCTCCAACGCGTCGGAATCTAAAAACCACAGGCTCCGGCACGGCGCTTCCCGCGGAAAGACTTTTGCCCGCGGGTGCCGCAAACACCACGGAATGGCCGGCGGGCAGCAGACCGATATCGGACAAGCTATCGTTTTGTGCGCACCCCTGCACCGCCAGAAGACACAGCAAGGCGCCGCACAGAGCTGCAATCACCCGATGACGCCGCGGACCTTGCCTGTTCATCTTGTCTCCCCTACTTTGTCTCGTCCACGTCGCGAACCTCGGTGTTCATGGCGACATCGGAGCGGCGGCGCTGGGCGATGCGTTCGCCGTAGGCCCAGTATTCGCTATCGGTGGCCATCTTGGCGGCTTCGTCGAAATCATCGTCCCATTCACCGAGCGAATAGCCAAACCACGGCTCCTGCGGCTTGAGCTTGGGCAGGCCGATCTCGTCCCAGATCTTGGCGGCATTTTCCATGAATTCGCGCTTGGGCAGCGAGATCGGCGGGAAATTTTCCTTCAGCGTCGCGTCATACAGGACCGAAGCGTCCTCGCCGTTATTGCGCTTGGAGCGTGGCCCGTGCCCCTGATCGCGATGCGGCAGCACCTGCATATCGAGGATCGGATTGCAGCGATAGGCCATGGCCCAGAACAGCGCGTCGGCGTTGCTTGGGTCGATGTCGTCATTGAGCGCGATGACGAATTTGCCGCCGGCGCGCAACAGCGTCGCCGCGCCGTAAAGCGCGCGCCACACTTCGGTGCGCGGCATATCGCGGTCGCACACCACGACAATCAGCTTGCGGATGTTGGTCAGCGGCTCATGCAGCGCGACCCGCTGCACCCCCTTGATGCCGAGCGCGTCGCGCAAATGGTTCATGAAGATGGTCTCGTACGCCACCTGCTTGATGCACGACGATTCAGACGGGGTCACCTGGCTGATGATCGAGGTCATGACGGGATCGCTGCGCCGGGTGATGCAGGTCACATCCATATAGGCGTTGAATTCCTGCAAATTCACATGCCCGTGGGATTCGCCGAACGGCGCCTCGGGCTCGAGCATTTCCGTATTGATGAACCCTTCCACCACGATCTCGGCTTCGGCCGGCACCAGCAGATCGACGGTGCGGCAGCGCACCACATTGATGGGCGCCCCGACCAACCCGCCAGCGACAGTAATTTCTTCAACATTTTCAGGAAGTTTCTGCGCCGCGGTGAACGTAACGCATGACGGTGCGCCCAGCACAACCGCGGCCGGCAACCGCTCACCCCGCGCCTTCATTTTTTCCCAATGAACATAGATACCCGGGCGCAGCTCGAGCGACGGGTTCATGCCCATTCGCCGTGGCCCCTTAATCTGGGCCCGGTAATTGCCCATGTTCTGCAGGCCGGTATCGGGATCCTTGGTGACGTATTGGGTCAGGGTCGCCACCGGTCCCACATCCCAGCCCGGTGTGGAGATCGGCACCGGGATGCCATCCAGCGCATTGCCCGGCTTGTCCAGATCGGCGCCCTCGATAATGACTTCGTGGCACGGCGCTTCGTCGCTGGGAATTTCCCTGGGCGGGATCGGATTGGCGATGGCTTCGCGCCAGCGCTTTTCGACATCCTCCACCGCGCAACCCATCCCCAGCGCATAGATCTGACGGTTGGCGGCGAGCACGCCCACGGCGACCGGCATGTCGAACTTCTTGCCTTTTGAATCGACTACGTTGGTGAACAGGAACGCCTTGCGGTCCTTTTCCTCGATACCACCGCGGAACTGCCAGCGCACCAGCGGGTGCATCTCGGTGTCCTTGTTGATTTCCCGGTCAACCGTGACCAGAAGCCCCGCCTCATCGAGCGCCTTGAGGTGGTCATGCAAATCGGGATAGCTGCGCGCCGGTGTGCGTTTCGCTGACGGTGTCGCCTTGGTCGCCACGGTGTTTTCCTTCTCGAATTAATATAGCCGAAGCTATAGCGCAGCGGTGGGAAGAGGCCAAGGGGCACTGCGTTTTACCCAATTTTCGTCATGCCCGGGCATGACTCACTACTGTCCCGTTTAATTTTTGGACTGGTTACAGGACATAGATTTTACCCACTCCGTCATGGTCGGCGAAGGCCACTACTGTCCGGTTTAAATTTCATGCCCATTGTAACGTCATCTGATTTTGATTTTCGACGGGTG
>JAQBTY010000069.1 GCA_027624735.1 Pseudomonadota bacterium
TCTTGAATCACAAATAGACCGATTCAGAAATCCCCTTTGTGAGTCTCACTCCGCGAGACTTGGTATTATTCCATGACAATCGGGTTTGATTAATTCGAAGGCGCAGCCTTGTTAATCGTCCAGTTGGCTATCAGGTCGGGGTTTTCGACCACTTCGTTTGTTGCACGAAGTTTGTAGATTCCTGGATCGGCTATGAATATTGCCCCCAAATCCGGGGGCAGCCTCCATGATTGCTCCTCATGTACGCCTCGTAGGGATATTTCTATGGTGTCGCGGTTGGCGGAAGTAATCACCCCATGTCGTTGATCCGTTCGAAGCTCGTTGCCTTCGTGATCCAGATAGGTGAGGCCTATCAAGATATATTTTCCGACGTAGAAGGCGGCGCGTTCCTCGTCGAAGTCTGGTTGTTCAGAGCTTTCATGGGAGTCGGTCACAGCCACCCCTCGACCTGCCTGATTTCAAATTCAAGTGCGCCTTCCGCGACGCCCGAAATTTACTAACGGCAAATGTGGCATTAAATTATTAATGGAACCTGTGTCATCATTTTCATCTTTATGATGAAAGATGATCACGGCAACGGCAACGGCAGCGCGGAGGCTGTACTGCTCTTGACCGCGCATATCCGCTGGACCACCGCGGGCCGGGGCGTGTCGATGATGCCTTCTTCGAAGGCGACGATCCGCAGGCTGCCGTGGACAATCTCGAGCAATTCGCCGGGCCGCAGCAGGAAATCCGGGTTAGACGGCTTGCCGAACGCCTCGTTGCCGAGCGAGAAGGTCTCATAAATCAGGATGCCCTTATCGGCGAGCGATTCGATAATGGCGGGAAACAACGGCCGGTGCAGATAGTTTGTCACGATGATCCCGGCAAACCGACGGCCCGCCAGCGGCCATGGATTGCCGTTCTCCAGATCCGCCGCGACAATCTCCACGCCGGTCAGGTCTTCGAGGGGCGCGAGCGCCTCGGCGTTGCGGTCTAGCGCGGCCACCTTATGGCCGCGTTCAGCCAGATAACGGGCGTGGCGGCCGCTGCCGCAGGCAAGGTCCAGAACCGGACCCGTATCGGCGATCAGCGGCGCGAACCGGACGACCCATGGTGAGGGAGGTGTCTGGCGGCGGAGATCGTTCATCTGCGTCTCATAACGATTTTTGATCGGGTTTAAGGCTTGATTTACTTATAAATTCGATCATTTTAGGGTGGTTGGTCCTTCATCGCGCAATGGCTTTTGTATTGAGTTGGTAGCATGATTGTTTTTGACCTGATTTGCCAGAACGACCACGAATTCGAATCGTGGTTTCAGAACAGCGACGCTTTCGAAAAGCTCGTGAAGGCCAAGCATGTCGTGTGCCCGGTTTGCGGCGATACCAAGATTGGCAAATCCCTCATGGCGCCGGCGGTTTCCGGTACAAAGAAGAAAAGCGCCGAGAAAATGGCGATCTCCGCCAAGGCGGCGCAGCAAATGGGCCAATATATGCAGGCCGTCAAGGAGATGCGCCAGCAGGTCGAGAAGAATTGCGACTATGTGGGCGAAAAATTCCCCGAGGAAGCCCGCAAGATGCATTATGGCGAGGCGAAAACCCGCAATATCTACGGCGAAGCCACCGACAAAGAGGCCGAAGCCCTCAAGGATGAAGGCGTCGAGGTCCAGCGCATCCCCTGGACACCAGCCGAAGACGCTTAGGTGTTAGCCGTCACGGAGCGCTAACCAGCGTCCTTCTCCGCGTAAAGCATGTAATTGACCGCCATATCACGCGACAGGCGCCACTCGTCGTTAAGCGGGTTGTAGGTTGCCCCAGTCAGGTCGGTAACCGACAGGCCGCTTGTCTCGACACCCCCGGTCAGCTCTGACGGGCGCAAGAACTTTTCCCACTGGTGCGTGCCACGCGGCAGCCAGCGCAATATATATTCAGCACCGACAATGGCCATCAGATAGGATTTTGCCGTGCGGTTCAGGGTCGACATGATCAACGCGCCGCCCGGTCTGATAAGCGCGGCGCAGGACGCGAGAAACAGCGGCACCCGGGCGACGTGCTCGACGATTTCCAAGGCGATGACGGCATCGAATTGTCCACCCGCCGCAGATATTTCTTCCGCGGTCGTGGCGCGATAGTCGATCGACAACCCGCCCTCTTTGGCATGAACCGAGGCGGTTGCAATGTTTTCTGGCGACGCGTCGATCCCGGTGACATCCGCGCCCATCCGGCCAAGCGGTTCGGCAACGAGACCGCCGCCGCAGCCGATATCGAGGATTCTCAGCCCGTCCAGCGACCGCAAAGATCGTGGATCACGGTCAAACCGGTCGCACAAATGGTCGCGTATATAGGCCAGGCGGACCGGATTGAGCCGATGCAGGGGTTTAAATTTCCCCGCCGGATTCCACCATTCCGCGGCCAGGGCAGAAAATCGGGCGATTTCCTCCGGATCGACCGTGCCGCCCGCCGGATCGGCGGATTGGTCATCATGGCGTTTATCGGTCATCATAGGGTCCGTGCACGGAATTCTTGCTTGTCCCTAGGGATATAGAGTAAGAATCCGCGCGCCGCACGCGAGGATTCAGCCGACTTAGCTATTTCCTTCCCCCGACCCGTCAGCGCCGGCCTCACCGTGGTATAGGGGGTGGCATGTGGCGGTGGCATGCGGAAATATCGTGAGAGAAGAAGCATGGCTCGCGTCGTTCAAAAATTTGGCGGTACTTCGGTTGCCGATATCGCCCGTATTCAGAGCGCCGCCGCCAAGGTAAAGGCTGAAATAGATCGCGGTAACCAGGTTGCCGTGGTGGTGTCCGCCATGGCCGGGGCAACCAATGAGCTGGTCGGCCATGTAACCGCCATTTCCACACTCTACGACGTCCGTGAATACGATGCGGTGGTTGCGGCAGGCGAGCAGGTCTCCGCCGGATTGATGGCGCTTGCCCTGCAAGGCCAGGGAGTCGATGCGCGTTCTTGGCTGGGCTGGCAAATTCCGATCCGAACCGATGACGCCCATGGTAAGGCCCGTATTCAGGGTATCGAGACGGATGAGCTGCTGCGCGGTATGGCCGCCGGTCAGGTGCCCGTTGTCGCCGGTTTTCAGGGGCTTGGGCCGGACAATCGTATTACGACCCTGGGGCGTGGCGGCTCCGATACGTCGGCCGTGGCGCTGGCGGCGGCGATTGGGGCGGACCGGTGCGATATCTTTACCGATGTCGAGGGTGTATTCACGACCGACCCGCGTATCGTTGCCAAGGCACACAAGCTCGATAAGATTACCTATGAGGAAATGTTGGAGATGGCGTCGCTGGGCGCCAAGGTCCTGCAAACGCGTTCCGTGGAAATGGCGATGAACCATCGCGTTCGGCTGCAGGTCCGTTCTTCGTTTTCAGACGCTCCCGGCACGCTTGTCGTCGATGAGGAAGAAATTGTGGAACAGGAAATTGTCAGCGGTATTGCGTATAACAAGGACGAAGCAAAGATCACGCTGGTCCGCGTAGCGGATCGGCCGGGCGTGGCGGCGTCTATTTTCGGCCCGCTATCCGATGCCCATATCAATGTGGATATGATTGTCCAGAATATTTCGGAAGACGGCAAGGCGACCGATATGACCTTTACCGTCACCAAGGCCGATTTTGAGCGTGCCTGCGAAGTCCTGAAAAGCCACCGAGCTGCGCTTGGTTATCAGCGGCTGATCGGTGACGCCAATGTCGTAAAAATTTCAATCATTGGCGTTGGTATGCGCAGCCACCCGGGCGTGGCGCAGACCATGTTTACGGCCCTTGCCGAAAAGGGCATTAATATCCAGGTGATTTCGACCTCCGAAATCAAGGTGAGTGTTCTTATTTCCGATGATTACGCCGAGCTTGCCTTGCGCGCCTTGCATACGGCTTATGGGCTCGATGCCGATTAGTGGTCAAAATCTGATCCGCCTCGTCAAATGACGGGCGCCCTTAACTGATGAGACAGGCAACAGACAAAAAATATGGCTGATACTGTCGTCACCGGCGTAAGAAGCCTTCTGCGTAGCGTGCGCGCCGTCATGGCGGGGCATGGGAACGCGCAAAAGCGGCTTGACGAGCTGGTGAAAGTTATCGCCGCCGAGATGGTCGCCGAGGTGTGCACGGTTTACGTCATGCGCGCCGGGGAGGTGCTCGAGCTGTTCGCCACCCAAGGGCTCAACCGGTCCGCCGTGCATCAGACCAGGCTGCGGGTTGACGAGGGCCTGATCGGCCACATCGCCGCCCATGCCAGGGTGCTCAACCTCGCCGACGCCCAATCCCACCCGAGTTTCGCTTACCGGCCCGAAACCGGCGAAGAAATCTATCACTCCTTTCTGGGTGTGCCCATCGTGCGTGGCGGGCGGGTGCGCGGCGTGCTCGCCATTCAAAACAAGGTAAAGCGTCAATACACCGAAGAGGAGATCGAGGCGCTCGAGATGATTGTCGTGGTCCTCGCGGAATTGATCGCCGGCGGCGATCTGGTCAGCCCGGGCGAGCAAATGCGGTCGGAAGGCAACGCTATTTTGCCGACACGGCTGACCGGTATCCAGATCAATGCCGGGACCGCCATGGGTATTGCCGTTTTGCACCAGCCCCGCGTGGCCATTCCGCAGATGTTTGCCGATGACCCGGAAGCGGAAGAGCGGCGATTGATGACGGCGGTTGCCTCCATGCAGGAGGCTATCGAAGATCTGTTTTCGGCGACGGAGCTATCGGACGGCGGAGAGCATCACGACGTGCTTGAAACCTATCGGCTGGTCGCGCGCGACGCCGGGTGGTTGCGGCGCCTTCGCGAAGCCATCGCAAGCGGACTTGCCGCCGAAGCCGCTGTGCAAAAAGTGCATGACGACATTCAGGCGCGGATGCACATGGCGGCTACCCCCTATTTGCGCGAACGGCTGCATGATTTCGAAGATCTGGCCAACCGCCTGTTGCACCACCTTGGCGGCGTAAGCCGAGCCGCGGCCATGGAAGATCTGCCCGAGGACGTGGTGCTGCTGGCGCGCAACATGGGACCAGCCGAACTCCTGGATTATGAACCCCGCCGATTAAGGGCCCTGCTGCTGGAGGAAGGGTCTGCGACCTCGCACGTGGCGATCGTCGCCCGGGCTCTGAATATACCGGTGGTCGGCCGTATCACCGACCTGCTGACCCGCATCGATCCACGGGATCCGGTGATCGTCGATGGCGACCATTCCCAGGTCTTTGTAAGACCCGGTGAAGACATACAGCAGATGGTATCCGACACCATGCGCGCCAGGGAAGAACGGCGCCTGCTTTATGCCGCGATGCGTACCGAGCCCGCCATCACCCGTGACGGCGTTCGGGTTTCACTCAATCTGAATGCCGGATTTTTGATCGATGTTCAGCAGCTGGAAGATACCGGCGCCGAGGGTATTGGTCTGTTCCGAAGTGAGATTCCGTTCATGGTGCGCTCGGAATTACCGAGTGTGGAAGCGCAAACGGAACTCTATAACCGCGTGCTTGAACTCGCCGACAATCGCCCCGTCATGTTCCGGACGCTTGATATCGGCGGCGACAAACAGCTTCCCTATTTTCACGATGCGGGTGACCAGAATCCGAATATGGGATGGCGGGCCATCCGGGTCGGGCTTGATCGCCCATCGATGTTGCGCCAGCAACTACGCGCCCTGATTCATGCGGCGCGCGGCCGGGACCTGGCTGTCATGTTTCCCATGGTTTCCGAAGTGGCGGAATTTCAGGCGGCCCGGTCAATTCTGGACATCGAACTGGCGCGCGAACAGAAACGCGGCGGCGTCTTGCCAAAGCAGTTGCGTGTTGGCGTTATGCTCGAGGTGCCGGGGCTGATGTGGCAGCTGCGGCCGCTCCTTTCGCGCATTGATTTTCTGTCGGTCGGCAGTAACGATCTATTTCAGTTCTTGTTTGCCAGCGATCGCGGCAATCCAAGGGTAGCGGACCGATATGACGTCCTGTCGCCCGGTTTGTTATCGCTGCTGCGTCAATTGGTGGTCGCCTGCGATGCAGCCAATGTTCCGCTTTCTTTATGCGGCGAAATGGCGGGAAAGCCGGTTGAAGCCATGACTCTGATCGGGTTGGGTTTCCGCACGATTTCGATGCCGCCTGCGCAGGTAGGCGCGGTGCGGGCCATGGTCCGGTCGCTGGATGCGGGCGCCTTGGGCGCCTATCTCGATACTTTGGTCGATTTGCCCGATCACAGCCTGCGGCGCAAGCTCGCTTCCTATGCAAAAGATCACGGCATCCTTACCGAAGATTCCTGAGATTAAACGGAAAACATTGCACCATGTCCAAGAAAGCGTTGATTCTCCGATTTCTTTGTTGCTACTTACCACGATAATGATTCACTGAATTCCATGGCAGCGGAAATTTTGGCAACGTTAACGACCTCCGACGCCTTAGCCGGCGCAACTGAAGCTTCAGAATTTGGGGCTGCGATACGGAACATGCGGCTTGCGCATAGTGCCGATCTGGCCACCGTTGCATCGACGCTGCGAATTCGATTGGTCTATTTGCAGGCAATCGAGGAAGGCCGCTTTAGCGAGTTGCCCGGCCCCACCTACGCGGCCGGATTCGTGCGCGCCTATGCCGAATATCTGGGTCTGGATCTACCGGAGGTCATGCGCCGTTATCGCGAGGTGGCGCTTGGATCGGACCGGCAGGCGCCTCTGATCGCACCCTCTCCTGTGGTTGAAGGTACAATGCCAACCGGTTTCATCCTGCTGGTGGCGGCGGTACTGGCGGCACTGGCCTATGGTGCATGGTATTATCTCACGCTGAATGGCCGCGATGCGGGGGATATAGTTGCCCAACTTCCCAAGCAGATAGCCGATATCGTCGGTATGGAAGCAACCGCACCCGACCCGTCAGCTCAGCCGCCCAAAGCGGCCGCCGCGCCTGAGCCGAAGACAAAGGCGGCGGAAGACACCTCCGATCAGTCCGCTGATCAAACCGCGCCGGCTGCGGTTGCCAAGGCTGAGACCCCGGAAGTGTCCCGGAAAACGCCGAAGCCCGCCAATGCGATACCTGATCCGGCGCGGCCGGAAAGAACCGCCGCCGCGGCGGCTAAGAAGGCGGTGGACATCAGTCCCGCTCAGCAGGCAAGTCCCGCCAAAGTATCCGTTCCGCCGGCGATGAGCCGCTCAGAAACCGCAACGGCCGCTGCGACCGCGCGCAAGGCCACGACGATGGCGCAAGAGACCGCCGCAGGTCCCGCCCCGGCGGAGACCGCGGGTGAGGGACCGCCCGCCCGGCCTGATTCAGTCCTGACAACAATTATACCCGCGCAAGCGGAACCGGTCATCGCCGCCGGCGTTCCCGACGCTGCGCAGACCGCCACACTGCCCGGGTCGGCCGCCGAGATTGTTGGACCCGAGCCGCCGAGCCGCGTGGTTTTGCGGGCAACGGCGATCAGCTGGGTGGAATTGCGCGATGCAAATGGCAAACGGGTCTTTTCGCGCCTGTTGAAAAAAGGTGAGACCTACAATGTTCCGGGGCGTAACGGCATTACGCTGGCGACTGGAAATGCCGGTGCGGTTGATGTTCTCGTGGATGGGCAGACCATCGGGCCACTTGGCCCGGTCGGTGCGGTCAGGCGCGACGTGCTTCTGGAACCCGCCGCCCTGCTTCAGCGCATCAATGCCCGGCAATAATCGGCCCCGCGGCCAGTCTTGATTTTATTTAACTTTTTCAATAGTTTGAACGAAGTACGCCCGGCCCGCCCGGTGCCGTGGCGGCGGCGTTCGATGAGGCGATAATGGCCGGTCTTCAGCCTGTTAGAGGTACCCGCGACATCCTGCCGGAGGAATCCCGGCAGTTGCGCCATGTCGCCGATACGGCGCGCGATATGGCCTCGCGCTTTGGCTTCGAGGAAGTCGCGACACCGATCTTCGAGTTTTCCGATGTGTTTAAGCGGACGCTCGGTGACACGTCGGATATCGTCACCAAGGAAATGTACAGCTTCACCGACAAGGGGGGGGACGAGGTAACGCTTCGGCCGGAGGGTACAGCCGGCATAGCCCGGATGCTTATTTCTGGCGGCCTCGCGCAGAACCTGCCGCTAAAATATTTTTATCAGGGCCCGATGTTTCGCTATGAACGGCCGCAGAAGGGGCGATACCGCCAGTTCCATCAGGTAGGAATTGAATTGCTGGGCGTTGGCGAACCTTTGGGCGATGTGGAGATCATTGCCTTGGGTGCCGCGTTGCTTGAGGCGCTTGGCCTGTCGGACAACACCACGCTGGAGCTCAATACGCTGGGTAACGCGGTGAGCCGGACTGTCTACCGCGACCGGCTGGTCACCTATCTGCAGGATCACCGCGATGCCCTGTCCGAGGACAGTCAGGCGCGGCTCGCGCGCAATCCGCTGCGCATCCTCGATTCCAAAAACTCGGGGGACCGGGAAATCATTGCCGGCGCGCCGGAATTTTCCGACAGTCTGGATTCCGAATCGGAAGATTTTTTCGCGGCGGTCCGAAACGGCCTGAAAGTTCTTGGCATTGTCTATTCGCTCAACTCGAGACTGGTGCGGGGGCTGGATTATTACTGCCACACGGCATTTGAATTCACGACCGAGGCCCTTGGCGCACAGGGTACCGTGCTGGCTGGGGGCCGCTATGATGGGCTGGTGTCTCAGATGGGCGGGACGGCGACGCCCGGCGTAGGCTGGGCCGCCGGAATAGAACGTCTTGCTCTGCTGGCCGATAAACGGATCGAGCCCGTGCGGCCCATCGCGGTTATTCCCGCAACCCCGGATATGGAGGATAGCGCGCTTATCATGGCCAACAATTTGCGTAAAAGCGGCTTTGCGATCGAGCTTGCCTATCGCGGCAATTTGAGCCGCCGTATGAAACGGGCCAATCGTCTGAACGCGCGGGCAGCGGTGATTCTGGGCCCCGACGAGGCGGCGAAGGGCGCCGCGTCATTACGTGATTTGGATGGCGGGACGCAGACGGAGGTGCCGCTTGATGCGCTGGCCGATCTTCTTGCCCCTTACCGGTAGTTTGTCATGGTTGCAGCTATGGGTCCTTCCCGGCTGCTTTTAGTCGGGGCTAACCACCGCACCAGCACGGTAGCGTTGCGCGATCGCCTGTTGGTGGACGACGATCAGGTGCCGGCTCTGCTGGATCGGCTGCGTGGTCATGGCCTGGAACAAGCTATTGTGCTCGCCACCTGTGACCGGGTTGAAGTTGGCGTTCTCCATGATGACCCGGATTTTGCCGCTAAAGCTATCCTCGATCTGTTTGCTGCCCATTCCGGCGCCGATCATGCCGAGCTTGTTCGTCAGTGCTACCGGCTGGAGGGTCGGCCCGCCGTCCAGCATCTTTTTAGTGTGGCGGCGTCTCTTGAAAGTCTTGTGGTTGGTGAACCGCAAATCCTCGGTCAGGTGAAAAACAGCCACCGGGTGGCGCAGGAAAAGTCGATGGTCGGGCCTGAACTGGAAGGTTTGCTGGCGTCTGCCTATCACGCGGCGAAGCGTGTGCGAACCGAAACCAGCATCGGCGAGCGGCCGGTTTCAATCGCGGCGGCGGCGGAACGGCTCGCCTGCAATGTGCATGGCGCCCTTGATGGCTGCACCGCGTTGTTGATTGGCGCCGGCGAAATGGGTGAATTGATCGCGGAGCATTTACGCCGTGCAGGGGTCGGGCGTATCGTCGTTGTGGCCAATATCATGGCTCAGGCGGAAGAGCTGGCGTTGCGGCTGAGCGGCCATTTCGAACCGTTCGAGAACCTTACGCGCCTTCTGGCGGAGGCTGATATCGTTATCTCCGCCGTTGCCTCGGGCCGCTATGTCCTGACCCGGGCGATGATAAAGGACGCTCTCGTGGCGCGGCGCCAAAAACCGGTGTTTCTGATCGATGCGGGCGTGCCGGTCGATATAGAACCCGCCGTCGATGACCTCGATTCCGCCTTCGTTTATGACCTCGGCGATCTTGAGAATGTCGCCGTCGAAGGGTTGGTTGGTCGGGATGCCGAAACTCAGGCGGCAGCGGACATCATCGAGCAGGAAGTGGAGCGGTTTTTCGATGCACAGGCGGGGCGGGCGGGAATCCCGCTGGTCGCGGCCTTGCGGGATCAATTCGAAGACGCTCGGCGTGACATCCTGGACAATGCGTCCAATGACATTTCCGCCGCCACCCGTCTTTTGGTCAACAGATTGCTGCACGGGCCATCGGAGGTCCTGCGCCATATGGCCACGGTACGCGATCCGTCGCTGCCCGAGGCTGAGCGGTTGATAGCCCGGCTGTTCGGCGTAAAAGCGGACGGCGGCGAAAGTTCCGGAGATGACGGCGATGAGGAGAGCCGTCCGTGAGTCTGGATGACAAGCTAAATAGTCTGGTAGCCCGCCGCGACGAACTCGCCCAGTTAATGTCCGCTTCAGAGGGCATGGAGTCGGAGGATTATGTCCGGCTGGCGAAGGAATATGCCGAAATCGCGCCGGTGGTCGATCGCATAGAAGATTTGCGCGCGGCCCAGTCGGAAATCGCCGATTTGGGCGCCATGGTTGCCGATCAGGGCAGCGATGCCGAGATGCGCGCGCTTGCCGAAGAAGAGATGCGTGACGCCAGAGAACGGCTGCCGGCCATTGAACAACGCATCAAAATTCTGCTGCTGCCAAAGGATGCCGCGGACGATAAAAATGTCATCCTTGAAATTCGCGCGGGCACCGGTGGCGACGAAGCCGCGTTGTTCGCCGCCGATCTGTTTCGCATGTATCAGCGCTATGCCGAACGGCAAGGCTGGCGCTTCGAAACGATGCAAATGTCTGAAATCGGTATCGGCGGTTATAAGGAGGCGATCGCGGAAATCATCGGTAAGGGAGCCTTTGCCCGGCTGAAATTCGAATCCGGCGTTCACCGGGTGCAGCGCATCCCCGAAACCGAAACCGGCGGCCGCATTCATACATCCGCGGCCACGGTCGCGGTTTTGCCCGAGGCCGAAGAAATCGATGTGGTCATCGAAGATAAGGATTTGCGGATCGATACGTATCGGTCCCAAGGGGCGGGCGGTCAGCACGTCAATACGACCGATAGCGCCGTGCGCATTACCCATCTTCCCACCGGCGTTGTGGTAACCCAGCAAGATGAAAAGTCGCAGCACAAAAATCGCGCCAAGGCGATGAAAGTACTCCGGGCACGCCTTTACGAGGCTGAACGCTTGGCGGTGGCGAACAAACGGGCGGCGACGCGTAAAAGCCAGGTCGGGTCGGGTGATCGGTCGGAACGCATCCGGACCTATAATTTTCCACAGGGCCGCGTCACGGACCATCGGATATCGATGACGCTGTACAAGCTCGATCGCATGATGGAAGGCGAGGCGCTGGATGAATTCATCGATGCCCTGACCACCGAGGATCAGGCAGCCCTCCTGGCGGAGTTCGCCTGATTTGGCTGGTGATCAGGTCTCAATGGTGCTCGACCGGGCAGAGGAAAAGCTTGCCCGTGCCGGGATAGACCGTGCCCGCCACGAAGCGCGGCTATTGCTGGCGCATGTGACGGGGCTGAGCCAGGCCCGTCAGATCGCCGATCCGGACCATCTGCTCGAGGGCGCCGCGCAAACTCAATTCGAGGATTTGATTGTCCGGCGCGAAAACCATGAACCGATGTCCCACCTGACCGGTGAAAGGGAATTCTGGAGCCTGCCCTTCAGGGTCAGTTCCGCCGTCCTCGATCCGCGCCCCGACAGTGAAACATTGGTCGAGGCGGCCTTGAATATTTTCCCCGATCCGCTTGGCGCCTTCTCGGTTCTTGATCTCGGAACCGGTAGCGGTTGTTTGTTGTTATCAATACTCAAAAACAGATCGAAGGCGCAGGGCATTGGTATCGATGTATCACCCGAGGCGATCCGTATCGCGGTGGCAAACGCCGATCGTCTCGACCTGACTGATCGGGTACGCTTCGTTTGTGGCGACTGGGGCGCCGCTCTGGAAGGTTCATTCGATCTTATACTTTGCAATCCGCCCTATATTGCTACAGCCGAGCTGATGACTTTGGCGCCGGAAGTCGCCCGTTATGAACCGAGGACCGCCCTCGACGGTGGCGCCGATGGGCTCCAAGCATACCTTAATTTATTACCTCAACTATTCCGATTGTTACGGTCCGATGGTGTCGCGTTGATAGAAATTGGGGCAGGGCAAGCCACCGATGTTACTGCAATTGCTATAAATTCTGGATTGCGTGTATCCCAGGTTTACCGCGATTTAGCAGGGATCCAGCGTTGCCTGGCCGTCACCGGCGGCGCGGCGTTTACAGTTATTTAAAAAAAAGGTTGGAAACCTAGGGCAACCTCACTAGGGTGAGGGTAGGGCGAACGATATAGAGCCACCAAAGAGTCAGTGGCTACTCGCTCTTTAGCGATCCTGAAAAGGCTGCGCAAGCAGAACCCGGGCGACCGACGGCGAATTACGCAGTTTGGTCGCTAATCGGGCAGCGCGAGCGAGATTTAATCAAAGCTTGCAGTGAAGTGGCCGGACCGGGGGGTTAGTGAAACGACAACCGGAACATAACAAATGAGATCAGGTCCAAATACCCGACGTCCGATGAGGCGCGGTGGCGGCGGCAGCAATAGCAGCAATAGCAGCAATAGCAGCAATATTAGCAATAGCGGCAATAGCGGTAATAGCGGTCGCCGTGGCGGGTCGCCTCGCACGCAAAATTTTGAAAGTAATGGACCCGATATTAGGGTTCGGGGAAACGCTCAGCAGATTGTCGATAAATATCAAACCCTCGCGCGCGAAGCCGCAACGGCGGGCAATCCTGTGATGGCGGAAAACTATTTTCAGCACGCCGAACATTACCATCGTGTTCTTACCGCCGCCGGTGGCGGCGAAAACCGCCAGAACCAGCGCCAACTCGACGGGGATGACAATCAAAGCAATTTCGGCGCCCAGAATCGTCAGCAACAATCTAACGGACATTCCAACGAAGGTGAGGAAACCACCGGTTTTGTGAGATCTCCTGAAGTTGTGAGATCGCCCGAAGTTGCAGCGTCTTCAGAGGGTGCGAGATCTCCCGAAGTCGTGTCTGCTCCAGAAGTTGCGAGAGCTCCCGACGTCGTGGCCGCTCCGGAAGTCGTGGTTGCTCCGGACATGGCGGCATCCGCGGAAAAGCCTGCCTTCAATCCGGGCGCCGAAAATGTCCAGAAGACCGAAAGAAAACGGGTCAGGAGGACTGCGAAGCCGCCAGAGGCCGCCGATGGATCCGTGGCTGCCATACCCGTTGACGCGGCGCCGGCCCCTGCTGCCTCCCAGCCCGAGGCGGAGAGCGTGGTGGAAAAGGTTATTAAGGCGGTTTGATAATTCGCCGGGACAGATAGTCTTTCGAATAATAGCAACCTTTCGTTCGGCTGTTTCCCGCGGTTTGGCGCATTGCGCGGCTTAAAAATTAGTGGTGCCGCGAGGTCTTGCGAGGCGACCGCCGGATGTCCATATCCTCAACAGGATGCCCTTTGTCGGGGTCCTGTTTTGCGTAGCTGATCCGCCTTCGATAGGGGATCCGACATGGCAATGTCTCTAAAGGGAGTTGCGGATAATGGAATTCGAAAGATACACGGAGCGGTCGCGTGGGTTTGTACAGGCCGCACAATCTCTGGCGCTGCGAAGCAATCATCAGCGGCTGACGCCGGAGCATATCCTTAAAGTTTTACTCGACGACAAGGAAGGGCTCGCCGCCAATCTGATAAAGGCAGCGGGCGGCGATCCGGCCAAGGCGCTTAGTGGCGTTGAACAGGAACTTGCGCGCATCCCGTCGGTTGAAGGCAGCGGCGCGGGCCAGGTCCATCTGGCGCCGGAAACGGCCCGGCTGTTTGAACAGGCGGAGCAAGTCGCGGAAAAGGCGGGCGACAGTTTTGTCACCGCCGAGCGTTTGTTGCTCGCCCTTGCCCTGTCAGCCGGAATACCGGCGGCTCGGATTCTCGGTGATGCCGGCGTCACGCCGCAAAATCTCAATGGCGCGATTAACGAAATACGCAAAGGACGCAAGGCCGATTCAGCCTCCGCCGAAGACACTTTCGAGGCATTAAAGAAATTTGCCGTCGACCTGACCGAGCGCGCGCGCGAAGGATCTTTCGATCCGGTCATCGGTCGCGATGAAGAAATCCGCCGGACTATCCAGGTTCTGGCGCGCCGGACCAAGAATAATCCCGTCCTGATTGGCGAGCCAGGCGTTGGCAAGACCGCCATTGTCGAAGGTCTGGCCCAGCGCATCGTGAAGGGCGATGTCCCGGAAGGGCTACGCAACAAGCGTCTGATGATGCTCGATCTTGGCGCGCTGATCGCGGGTGCCAAATTCCGTGGCGAGTTCGAGGAACGCCTCAAAGCGGTGCTGCAGGAGGTCAGCGCCTGCGAGGGCGAGATCATCCTGTTCATCGATGAGCTTCACACCATCGTCGGCGCCGGCGCGGCCGAAGGTTCGATGGATGCCTCCAACATGCTGAAGCCCGCGCTCGCGCGTGGTGAGCTGCATTGCATCGGCGCCACCACCCTGGATGAATACCGCAAACATATTGAAAAGGACGCGGCGCTTGCCCGCCGGTTCCAACCGGTTTTCGTCGCCGAACCCTCGCTCGAAGACACCATTTCCATCCTGCGGGGCCTCAAGGAAAAATACGAGGTCCATCACGGTGTGCGGATTACGGACGGGGCGATCGTCTCCGCCGCGACGCTCTCGAACCGCTATATCACGGACCGGTTCATGCCCG
>JAQBTY010000070.1 GCA_027624735.1 Pseudomonadota bacterium
CCCCCAAAAGGACGTTCAACCGCAGTTACCACATATAGACGAGCCTGAGTTAACGGGATAAGCCACGGAGCGTGACGCCCAAGACGCCCCTCACGCTCAAGACAGGCGGAGCGGCGCAAACGCCGCCGCCGTGCCCGGGCAATCCGGCGGAAAAGCCGGAATCGTCCCGACGGGTGAGGCCGCCAAACCGGCCGGATCGTTCGAACTCACGATCATCATTCCCACCTTCAATGAACGCGAAAATGTCAGGCCGCTGATTGAAATTCTTTCCGCGAACCTCACCGATGTCACCTGGGAAGCCATATTTGTCGATGACGATTCGCCCGATGGGACCGCCGCGCACGTGCGCGGCCTCATGGCGGAATTTCCCAATATCCGCTGTATACACCGCATAGGGCGGCGCGGGCTTTCGTCCGCCTGTGTCGAAGGAATGCTGGCTAGCGCGTCGCCTTACCTGGCCGTTATCGATGGAGATTTGCAGCACGACCTGAGCGTTCTTCCCCTCATGTTCCACACCTTGAAGCGGGATCAACTCGAAATCGTCGTGGGCAGCCGCTATGTCGATGGCGGCGGCACAGGCGACTGGGCGCGCTCGCGGGTGCGTATAAGCGGTCTGGCGACGCGGATGGGCAGCAAGCTGTTGCGGACGCCGCTGAAGGATCCGATGAGCGGGTACTTTATTCTCAGCCGTGATCTGCTGGACCGGACGGTGCGGCGATTGACCGGGAGAGGTTTCAAGATTCTTCTCGATATCTTCCTGTCTTCCGACCGGACCGTACGGTTCGCCGAGATTCCCTATACCATGCGATCGCGGGTTCGCGGCGACAGCAAGCTCGATGCTCTGGTCGTCTGGGAATTCGCCATGCTCCTGCTCGACAAGCTTGTCGGACGATTTATTCCGATTCGCTTTATCATGTTCGTGACGGTAGGCACGATCGGCGCGGCGGGTCATATCGCCGTGCTCGGCCTGATGACGCGGTTCCTTGATTACCCTTTTCTGGTGGGGCAGTCGGTGGCGACCGCCGTCGCGATGACGATCAACTTTTTTCTCAATAATCTGTTGACGCAGCGCGACCGGAAGATCCGGGGCTGGCGGCTTCTTTCCGGGCTGGCGAGTTTCTACCTCGCCTGCAGCATCGGCGGGGCTGTCAGCGTCGTGCTGGCTGATTTTCTGTTCGGTAACGGCATCCCATGGTGGTTGGCGGGCGTGCTTGGTGCGGTCGTTGGTGCGGTCTGGAATTTCGCGATTACGTCGTCCTTCACCTGGCAGCGAGGAGCGCTGCGGCCTCAGGCAGGGGGGCCTCGGCCGACGCAAGTAACCGGTTAAAAAGTGACCAGGCCGTCGGCCAGCCCCCGCCCCAACGGCGATCCTTAACCTGAAATGTTTCGCGATGTCCTGGCTTGCGCGCCGTTCGGGCCGCTTAAGGCGTGGCGGCGGAGAATTCCCGGGTAGCGGCCGGGCGCCGCCCGGCGGCGCTGATGACCGCCGCGGCCGGGATCAGCAGCCAGTAGCACAGGGCCGCGATGATGATGGTCGCCGAGATGCCGAAGGCGACGCTGAACAGCACGGCGAGCGACGAGGCGAGCACGCCCGCCGCCCCGTTAATCCCCCAGAACCACGGGGTCGGGCGCGCATCCACGGCGCTGATCAGGCGCATGCCGGTGGGAAATCCGAAGCCCAGCAGGAAGCCGGCCGGCGTGATGATTGCGATACAAATCGCCGCCCTGACCAACAAGGGTCCGCTTTCCCGCGCGGCCAGAAGGTCCGGCATCCAGAACGAGAGGGAGAACAGAAAACCGCCGGTCACGGCGGACCAGAGCGACAGCTTGCCCAGGCTGTCGAGGGGCACGCGGTCGGATACCATGCTGCCCACCCCGGCGCTCAAAATCATCGAGAAGAGGACGATACTGAGGGAATAGACCGGGTGGCCCAGGAACACGCTCATGCGCTGCAGAAGGCCGATTTCGGCGCACATGAAGCCCGCCCCGATCAGCAGGAAGTAGGCCGTGCCGCCGGTCGCCAGCTTGCGCCCAACATCGGCGATCGCTGAGCGGAGCGGGATCACGGTGGTACCCACGACCAGGCAAAACGACAGGACGATCAGCAGCGCGAGCGTCATGGTCGCGCGCAGATTGCCGTCGGCCACCCCGCCGCCCTTCGCGATGTTCGGTAAGGTCTCGCCGATGAAGGTCGCGAGATTGTGCAGCGGCAGCTGGTTGAAGAAGAACGGCCGGTCGTCGGTGGGCGGCGTAAGATCCAACCTGTAGTTCGAGGTCACGCTCTGCAGCTCGCCGCGTGATTTGCTGGCGGTGATGGCGGCGAGAATTGGCGAGGCGGGCGGCCGGTCCGGGCTCAGGAGAACCGGGTATTGCATCTCTTTGGCGACCCGGGTCAGCGTATTTACAGAGGCCGGCGGCAAGGCGGAGCGCCCCACGATGAGCGTCGCTATTCTTCCCGAGGACGCTACAAACAGATGGCGACCGGGCTCGCGCACACCCAGTTCCATGAGCGCCGCGGCGGCGAGGCTCACCATGCGTCCGGTCTCGTTGACCTCACCGGGCCCATACCAGCGGCTTACCGAGAACACGCCGGTTTGCGTCAGATGCCCCAGAAAGCTTTTCCAGGCCTCGACCGTGTAGAGGCCGTTCTCGCTCAGGGTATAGGCGCCGGCTCCCGTGGCGGCCCAGGTGTCGATCAGGCTCATCTGGATAACGTCGAAAGCGTCGGTGCTGCGGGCGAACCAGCTGCGCGCTTCGTCGACGTGGAAGTCCATACCGGGCATCTGGGCGATCCCCGTGAACTCGGCAAATCCCGGCTCACGCGTCAGGAGACGCAGGGTGATCGGGTTGATTTCGATCCCGGTGATCCGCTGAATTCCGAAGACCCGCGCCGCCATCATGTCGCGCCCGCCGCCGACACCGACAATCGCCGCGCTCTTTTGACCGGGCAGGAAATAGGGGAGGTTCGTCACGTCATATTTGAGGAACCCCGCCTTGGCGATGTCGCCGCGGATGCCATAGCTGATCGTGCTGGCGCCGCCATCGATATTCAGAATGTTCTGGTCGACCGGCCAGTCCGCCACCGGGAAAATTGGCGAGGGCCCGAACATGGAAGGTACGCGACGCGGCATCCGGTATTGCGCGATGCGCGAGAAGGAATTCCATTCCTCGAACAGCGTCGGAGGCATTTGGCGCACGTTCGTGCCCTTGATGTAATTAAGCTGCGGACCGTAGTCGGTCGCGCTGCTCAAGGCCGCCAGGGCGACCAGGGCGAAGGCGAGGACGCGGGGCCGCGCGAAGACTATGGCAAGGGGGTCGGCGGCGCGCTTCGCCTGTCCGATGCCCGCGCCGGAAAACAACCACCCGGCCAGCGCGATGATCAGGGCGACCCAGAGCAGGGCCGTGGGGCCGTCCGTCACGTTGAGCAGGAACAGCACCCCCAGGCAGCCGCAGGCCGCTCCGGCCAGATCGACGCCGTAAACCCGGCCGATGGGGAACGGGCTGCGCGTCAGCGCCAGGCTGACAATAATCCCTGAATAGAAGAAAGGAACCGCGACCGCGAGCACCACCAGAAACCACATGAAGGCGGCGAACGCCGTCGCGGTGGGATCCGAGGAATCCATCGGGGTCACGGGCAGATTCAACTGAATAATCAGGGCGAAAAAAATGCCCACGGCAAAGGCGCCGCTATAGTAGGTCAAATCCTGCGACAGGCTGTCGGCCGTGAAGCGATCGCGCTGGAGATAGACCCAAACGGCGCCGGAGGTCAGCCCGAACATCGAGATGCTGATCACGAAGAAAGACAAATAATACCAGGTGATGACCGATAAGATTCTCGTTTCTATAATCTGGAACATCAATACGGCCGATGTGATCAAGAATAACCCGGCATAGAACCTGAAGCTTTTCATCGGGCTGTCTTTCCTTACCGGCCGGTCAGCCGCGCGAAACAATTTTCTCGAATGCCGTGGCCGCCCACGAAGAATGAGTGGCCGGGCAGCGGGCTGTTGCGATTCCACTTGAGCGGAAACTGTTCGGGTATCGTTGCACGAGATAATTAATGGAATCTGAAGGCCCGCGGCGAACAGGCCACTGTATCGGGAATCGCGCGAAATATTACGCGAAATTTTACGCGAAATATTAATAGTTCGTTCAATTCTGAAATCTAACGTCGCAAGGCGCGGGATCGTTCGTTTGGGCCGTGGTCTGGTCGAACAGGCAGCCAAAACCAACTTATTGTTGAGTTGTCATATCCTTCGCCATGGAGGCGAACCCGCAACGGCGTTTAGGTCATCCCGTCTCGGGGCATTTGAAGGCGTTTCGGACCATTGATATGGATAATATCTTTAACAGGGCGGGGGTGCTTGGTGCGGGTATTGGCGCGGTCTGGAATTTCGCGATTACGTCGTCCTTTACCTGGCAGCGTGGGGCCGCGCGGCCGAGGACTGCCACGCCGGCGGAACCCCGGTCAATGAATGCGACCGGTTAAAAAGTGACCGGGCGGTCCGCCAGCGTATTTTTAGGTTCGACCAAGGCGGAAAAATTCGCGGTAGCCGCCGTGGCGGCGGTTTCCCTGGCCGTTTACGCCTTCGTCTTCCTGCCCTTTTTACCGAAATCCGACAATACGGGCGGTGCGGACTATTCCTATTTCCTGCCGCAATTGCTGGCGGGTTATTACTGGTTTCTGCATAACGGGCCGTTTTCCGTGCCGTGGTTCACACCCGCCTTCTGCGCCGGCGTGCCATATTACGGGAATATGCAGGGGATGTATTTTTCACTGCCCCAGTTCCTGACCTTCGCCGTCGGGCCGGCCAAGGCCCTGCAAGGCACCTTTCTGGCATTCGCCGCTCTGGGGATGGGGGGCTTCTACGTCCTGTCGCGGAAGGCGTTTGGCATGGGTCGGTGGCTGGCGCTGGCCGGCAGCGTGCTGTTTTTGTTCAATGGATTCTTCGCGGGCCGATTTCTTGTTGGCCATCTCACCTTTCACGCCTTTATGCTTGTGCCGCTGTTGGCGGTCTGTGTATTCGCCGGCATGGGATCAACCGCCCGCCGGGGCTATTTGGATATCTGGATTCTTTTGGGCGCCCTGATCCTTGCCTACATGGTGCAGTCGGGGATGATCCATGCCTTGCCGCCGTCGCTACTGGGCATCGCGGGGATCATCCTGGTGCATGGCTACCTCAACGGGCCGCGCATCGTGCCGTTCGTGCGGTTGCTCGTCATGGGCTGCATCGCGCTGGCGGTAAGCGCGGCCAAGCTCGTCGCCGGGATGGCTTTCCTGTCACAATTTCCCAGGGAAATGATCCCGCTTTCAGGCTTCGGCGCGTTCTGGCAATCATTGATCATTGCCCTGCAGTCACTGTTTTTTACACCGGCTTTCGACAGGGGAGCAGCGTGGCTCCAGAATAACCAGTGGTTCACCGATACCAAGGTTTATCTTCCCTATCATGAGTTTGAGTACGGTGTGTCCCTCATTCCCGCGATCATCATTGCGACGGCGTTTTTTGGCATGCTGGCTAACATTCTTCGTCGACGTGATCACGCCGGAAACAGCTTGCCACGCATGAGCATGATTTTGATGTTCGGCCTGGTGATTGTCATCCCGGTCTTGTTGAACTGGTATGAACCGGGTTGGAATTGGATTCTGAAACGTCTGCCGGTGCTGGGCAATAGCTCTACCCTGATCCGCTGGATCTGTCTTTATATCCCATTGGTAATTCTGATCAGTATGCTGATTGTCGAACGCGCCGAAGAGTTAAGGCGCTTCCATCCAGCCATAATGCTGGTCATAGTTGCTGGTGTGTTATTTCACAACATGTCGATCAACCGAGAATATTACATTAAAAGCGGCGACTACAATTTTTCCCGGATTGAAACCGCACATGCCTTGGCCCGGAGCGGGGGAACAGTACCGACAGTCAGCCGCGTCGTATGGCGAAGGATACCCGAAAAACAAAAGATGACGCGGCATGATCGCAATGATGCGCTTGTGCGTGGCGACACGGACGCGCAATGCTATGAACCCATGTTCGGCCAGCGTCTGGGTGAATTCCCTTACACGTCGCTACGCGAAGGTCCTACCCTGCAAAGCAAGGACGGGCTTTTGAATATCAAGAACCCTGCCTGCATGCAGTATCCGGACGCGAATAATTGCCGACCGGGCGATCATTTCGCTTCATCCGATATTTCCGCCGCCCGTGATTTTATGAATTACCGGCCGTTCCCTTTTCAGTTGCCATGGTGGCAGACACTGGCTAACTGGATCAGCTTGGGTTCGTTTCTGATCCTCATTGCCGGGTTTGTCGCTATTGGCGTCAAGCGTATCCGGGCGCCATGGCGGCAACGGACAGAAAACGCATAAACTATTTCCGCCGGGTTTGGCTAAGATCTGCCGAACCGGACACTGCGGTTGCGAATAAGAGAAAGCCCAGGCGGGACGTAAGCCAACGGGGCTCGATCTTCGCGAAACAGTCTGCGAAACTCCATCCCAACGGCGCGAGGAATGGCGCCAGAAATTGATATCGCTCGACCTTAACGTTCTCAAACCCAGCCTGCTCGAGGAACGATGTCAATCTGGATTGTGTAAAATGGGTAATGTGCTGATCTTCGTAGGAGACGCTGCCGCGACGGTTCAGTATCCATTCTAGCAGGGGCCATGCGCCGCCATAATCCGGTGTTGAAAGGAGCAGGACACCGCCGGGCCTGATTACTCTTTTCGCCTCCAGCAGAAGCGCCTGCCCTTCCGCCGGTGTCAAATGTTCAAGCAGTTCGACACAGGTGGCGACGTCGAATGCGCTATCGCCATACGGCAATTTACCCGGTTGGACGATGTCGAAATGCTTTCGATCTGACCCATAGGCGGCGCGCGCATACTCGATTTGTGACGCCGCCACGTCGACGCCGGTGGACTCTACGGTCTCGCCGATCGTCCCGATAAACGTGCCCGGTCCGCACGCGATGTCCAGATGACGGGTAGCGGGGCCGATCCGGTCACGGATGTGAGCGAACTTCTGGTGATGCCACTTGCTCTGAATCCCGGCGCACTTACGAAAAACCCGATCATAATAGCCGGTTTCGATAGAATTATAATCGAAATCCGCAGTTTTCGTATCTCGGATGAGATTTATGTCGACGTTTGTCATGAATTGCGGTTTACGTGCTTATCAGGTTCGGACCCGACCCCAGCCTATGCGCCTGCCAATGAGAAACAGTTAAGAGAACTTGAAATATCGGCGTATTTTCATGGAGAACTAGCCATAACAAGGGTGATTCTGCCCGGCGGCACCGGCATAAAAACGTCATCGCCGTACCCGTTATTGCTGCGGAAATTGCGGCATCCAGCCGCCAGGGCCGTAACCCCTCCGTTGGCGCCAGCGTTGTTCACCAATATGGCACGGCGGCGCCATGGGTTTTTCGCCGACCCGGATCAGAAGGGAATTGCCGCCCAGCCCGTGCCATCGCCCGGATCGCGCCTGGTCCCGGGATAGGGGTGGCGTCGGCATTATGCCTGCGATTTCCAGGATCAGCTTGCGTAATACGGCGCGGGAAAAATCCTTGAAATTTCTGGCGACGATATGAAACGCCCCCGGCCCGCCAATGACGCGATCCCTGTAATATAAATCCAGCCCGGCGATCTGCGGTTGCCCGGACGGCCCTTCGCGTTGGTTCAGGATGGGCAGCCCATTGATGGTGATGCCCTTGGCGATTGTGCGGTCGCGGGCCTGATCGACCAGATCGCCCGAATTGTTGGCGCCGTCGCCCGATATATCGATGACCCGGCGCTTGCCGTTGAAATTATTGCTGTCGAGCAGCGCCGCGCTCATATCCATGGCGCCGGAAATACTGGTGCGGCTTGCGACCAGACGGGGGTTTTTCCGAAGTAAATCGGCGAATTTGTTCGATGAAACCTTGTCCTTGATGAGTGTCCAATCGATCACCAGATTGGTGTCGCCGTAGGCGCCCCATTCGAAATACGCCACCGCTATCCGGCCCAGCCTCCCATGGCTGATGGCGTCGATAACGCTGGGGTGGCGAAAGGCCTCGACATAGCCGGTGCGTTGCAGCGCTGCTTCTTCCGCATCCACGCTACGCGACACATCGACCGCCAGCACAAGCTCCAGATCGACGGCAATCGGCGCCACGCGCACGGGTTCCGTGATCGCGATACCCAGCGCTATGAGGATGATCCAGGGTTTCATGGCCAAAGCTTACTGGTTGCCACATCCGCCGTCAGCGGAATTCGGTCAACGAGATTGCCAAGTGGGCCGTTGTGATTAGAGTGCGCTGCCATGCCCAGCCGCAATACCTCCCTCCGTCAACAGTACCATGCGCGCCTCGCGGCCCTGCCGGTCACGGTTCGGGCTGCCTGGTGGATGCTGATCAGCGCGTTCGGTTATTCGGCGTCGATCGCGCTCGTCCATCACCTTGCCGAGCGGTTGCCGATTTTCGAAATTGCCCTGGCGCGCAATGTCTTCGGCCTGATGTTCATGCTGCCGTGGCTGATGAAGGTGGGGCTTGGCGCCATGCACACCAGCCATATCGGCAAGCATGCCATTCGCGGCCTGCTGTCGGCGTCGAACATCTGGTTTCTGTTCGCGGCCGTTGCCTACGCGCCGATCGCCGATGTCTCGGCCATCACCTTCATGATGCCGATCGTCGCGTCGGTGCTGGCGGTGTTTGTCCTGAAGGAACAGACCAGGCTCGTCCAATGGCTGGCCGCGCTGACCGGTTTCGCCGGGGCACTGATCGTGATCCGGCCGGGCATGGCCGAATTCAACCCCGGGCTGCTATTTGCGGTCGGTGCGGTATGCGCCGGCTCTTTGGTCTCCATGATGATCAAGACCCTGTTGAAGTATGATTCCGGCGACACCATCGCCGCCTGGCTGTTCCTCTCCCACACCGTGCTCGGCATCGTGCCGGCGATCCTGGTCTGGGTGACGCCGACCTGGGAAGAGCTGCTGTGGATGGTGCTGCTGGGCTATCTCGGGGCGGTGATCCAGAGGACCTTCAATCGGTCGATGGCCATGGCCGATGCCAGTGTCGTGCTGCCCTACAATTTCACCCGCCTGATCTGGGCCGCCCTGTTCGGGTTTCTGTTCTTTGCTGAGATACCGGATCTCTGGACCTGGGTCGGTGGCGCCGTGATCTTCTTTTCCTCCATCTGGCTGACCCGGATCAATTCGAGGCGGGGCAAACCGAAAGATTGACCCATTCGTACATTCGCGACTTCGGAATTTTGTGGCATACTGTGACGGAAATTTAGTGGTTGAGACGAGGTGCGCCATGGCGACGAGATTGCGACAGCCGGCGGAGAAGCTGAAGCCTGTGATCGATCCGGCGGGCTGGAATGCGGCCGAGATTGAGGCGGACGAGGATTGGGTGTACCGGTTTTCGGACCATGAAATCGCGGAAATCATGGATGCCGCCGCAGCGCTCGAAGCCAGCGGCAAGGATCTGGTGACGACGGGTCGTGAAGATTTTGCGTTACCCAAGACCGGCAAAACCCTTGGCGCAATCTATGAGGAGCTAAAATCCGGTAAGGGCTTTGTCCAGATGCGCGGGTTGCCGGTGACTGAAATCAGCCGCGCCCGGGCGGCGGCGATGATCTGGGGGGTAGGATCCTATTTCGGTACGGCCATGTCGCAGAATTCAAACGGTCATGTCCTTGGCCACGTGTTGGATATCGGCAAGGATTATAACGATCCCATGGCGCGCGGGTACCAGACCAAGGCGGCGATGACCTTCCACACCGATCCCTGTGACATGGTGGCTCTTCTGTGCATCAATACCGCGAAGTCGGGCGGCGCCAGCCGGGTTTTGAGCTCGGTGACGCTTTATAACGAAATGCTCAAGCGCAATCCCGATTTCGTTGCCGATCTGTGCAAGGATTTCTTCTGGAGCCTGCATGGCGAGATCTCGCCTGGCGGGGACCCGTGGTACAAGATGCCGGTCTTTACCTTCGATGATGGTTTCTTCAGCGCCCGCGGCGCGTCTACCCATGCGCGGAAGGCGCAGGATTTGCCGGGCGCCGAAAAGTGGAGCGAGCTTCGCAATCAGGCGGTGGATTTGTTCCAGGAACTGACGCAAGAGCTTGCCGCCGATTTGCCGTTTGAGCAGGGCGATTTGCAGATCCTCAACAGCCATGTGACGCTGCATTCGCGCCGGCCCTATGAGGATTGGGAAGAGATGGAGCGCAAGCGGCATTTGTTCCGTCTGTGGATCAGGAACGACGATTTACGCCCGCTGCCCCGACAGGTGCGTGACAATCTGCTTGGCATCGAGGTCGAGGGCTTTGTCCCGCGGGTAACGCTCGACGCGTCGGAGGCCGCCTGATGGGTTATGCCCCGCGCGCCAATCGTGACCGGATGCCGGCGGTGCCCATGCAGCCGATCGTTGATCCCGCCGGCTGGACCGCGCGGGAACTCAGCCTCGATGACGATTGGATCTACACCCTGTCCAACGCCGATTGCGACGAAATTCTGGCGACAGTCGATGCGATTGAGAAGCGCGGGCTGGATATAAAAGACATTGGTCGGGATGATTTCATCCTGCCCAAAGTCGCCGGCATCATGGCTGACTTGCGCGACGAATTGCTCAACGGGCGCGGTTTCGTACTCATCCGCGGTCTGCCGGTGGCGCACATGACGCGCGCGCAGTCGGCCATTGCCTATTGGGGGTTGGGCGCGCATCTGGGGCGCGCGGTATCGCAGAACGGCAAGGGGCACCTGCTGGGCCACGTCAAGGATGTCGGGGGCGATTATGGTGACGCCAATACACGCGGCTATCTCACCAACGCCCATATGGGGTTTCATTCCGACCGGTGCGATTATGTCGGGCTGCTGTGTCTTCAACCGTCCAAATCAGGCGGTGAAAGCCGCATCGCCAGCGCGGTAACCCAATACAACGAGATTTTAGCCCGCCGACCGGACCTGATGGAAGAGCTGGTCAAGGATTACTGCTGGAGCTGGGTCGGCGAAATTCCGCCCGGCGAGCTGCCCTACTACAGAATGCCGGTGTTCAGCTTCCAGGACGGTTTTATGTGCGTGCGGGGCGTCAGCACGCAGATCTTTAAGTCACAGGGAATGGCGGGCGTTCCCGATTTTACTGAAAAGCAAATTGAAGCGCTAGAATTTTACAAAACCATCGTCGAAGAAATCGCCTTCGATATGGAGTTCCGCCAGGGCGATATCCAGATCCTGCACAACCATGTGACGCTGCATTCGCGGCGCGGCTTCACCGATTGGCCCGAGCCCGAGCGCAAACGCCATCTTCTTCGTCTGTGGCTGTATGACGAGGGCGGCCGGGCGGTTCTGCCGGTCTACCGCAAGGTCATTTCCGGTATCCATGCCGACAGCGGCGTGCTCATCGCCCCGCTCGATGTGGAAGAAGCGGCCTAGGCGCGTTCTTTCCGTAATATAATCCTACGGCTATTCGCCGGATCAATCGATTTTGACGAGAAAGCCTCTCGCATCCAGGTCACGAATAATTTTTCCCAAATCGCTGCGTATCTGCCCGGTGGGGATATGGGGAAAGGCATCGATCAGGGTTTGCGTCAGGTCCGCCTCGCTGACCGGTTCCGCGAGCAGTCTCCAGATCGCCGCGCCGACCGGGTTCAGGTGAAAGACGGCGTCGTTGCCGGCCCCCACGAGAAAGACGGCGTCATCGATTTCGCGGGCGACAATTTCAGGATTTCGTGTCAGACGACCCAAAGCTACGCCTTCCCCTGGACACGCCGACGCAGTAGATCGACGGCTTCTTCACCGGTTCTATACTGCAGTTCGAAACATCGCGCATTGCTGACGATGTCCTGCAGATGGTCCAGAATATCGAGGGCCGGCAGGGCGCGGGAGAAGTTTTGCTGGATGGCGCGTTTCAGGGTCTCGCTGCTACTGATTTCGGCGATTTCCGGCGCCCCGGTGTCGATTCGTTCCAGCAGCACGATGGCGGTGATGGGAGCCCTCGTTCCGCGCGGCGCAAATCTGTCGGGTTCAGGATCAACGTAGAGATAGCGGTCGCTTCGGGGGCCTTCATGACGCCCAACAAAGTCCGTGAAGGCGGCATCGGAATTGTCGGGCAGGGGCAACCGCAGACGCGGCAGGATGCCCGGCGCAATGCCTTCCTTCGTCTTCCCGTCCACAGGCAGTACGTCGTCGGCAAACAGGCGAAAGCCTGCGGCCGCACAATGAACCGATAACGTGCTCTTGCCGGCTCTGTAGATTCCGGGAAACAGCGCGAGCCCATCATCGAGAAGAACTGCCGCGGCATGGAGACAAAGAAATTGGGGATTATCGGCGAGATAGGCGTTGGTCAGGTCGACCAGAAAGTCGCAAACCGCATTGACTGGATTTTGGAACGAAATTGAATGCGCCAGCCATGGCGAAGAGCGGCTGTAGCCTTTTTTTGTCCGGCGGATAACGATGTCCGTCTGTGGGCATTCCGCGACGACGGTTTCGGTCATACCCCATCCGCGAAGCACCTGCCGCATCAAGGGGCTGAGTTCATCGCACCCGATCAGCGCAACCGGCTTGTCGATATAGGCAAACGCAAGCAGTCTGACTGGGTCCGCCCCGACCTGTCGTGCCGCCCGCGCCATGATCCGTGACCGGCCTATCGCTTGCGGCGGGTAGCGACCCGGGCATCCGGATCCGATCCGAGAAGATCGACCAGAGAATCGTCCACCAAGCCCGTCGCCTTCAGCCCCAGGCTGCGCTGATAGGCCCTGATGGCGGCGCGCGTCGCGGGACCCATGACACCGTCAACCGCACCGACCTTGTATCCGACCCGCTTCAAACCAGATTGCACAAATTCCACCATGGCTCTCTTCGTGCCATCGTCGGTCTTGGCGCTCTTCGGACTGATTGCCGCGGTTTTCGCTTGCGTAATTTGCTTCTGCGACATTTTCTTGGCGATGCGATCGCGCAGCGCCGCGGCCAATTTATCTCCCTCTTCCGCCGCAAGATGCGCCCATCTATACTCCTGCATGGGATCAGTCCTCACGCCCTGTCCGTTTGCATAGGCCAGGGCGAGACGATATTGCGCCCGAACATGCCCGCGCTTGGCCGCCCGTTGGTACCAACTGGCGCTCTGGGCCGCATCGCGGACGACGCCTTTCCCCTCCTGGTACGCAAAACCCATGAGATACTGCGCCTTGGCGTTACCCTGTTTCGCGGCCTTGGCTGCCCAGGAGGCAAAGGCTGCCGGATCCTTCGCCACGCCGCGCCCGGTATTATAGGCAACCGCCAGATGGTATTGCGACCGGTGGTATCCCTGTTTGGCGGATTGGAGATACAGATCGATCGCTTTCTTCCGGTCTTTCTTTGTCCCGCGCCCCGTCGAATAGGCATAGGCGAGGAGATATTGCCCCCTGGCATTGTTCAATTCAGCGGCGCGGCGGGCCCATTCCACATATTTTGCATAATCCTTTGCCACGCCGTGGCCGAAACTGTAGGCGAGAGACAGTCGCGCCATGGCGTGGCCATACTTCTGCTCCGCGGAACGCCGATACCATTGAACAGCCGCCGTTTCATCTTTCGGCACGCCGAAGCCGCTGCTGTAGAAACGGCCGAGCAGATATTCCGCGCGCCGATCTTTCTCCGCCGCGGCCTTGTGTACCCACTCAACGGCCTTCTTCGGGTCCTTTCGGACGCCGCGCCCATCCCTGTAAGCGACAGCCAGCCTGTAGGCGGGCCTCTGGAATCCTTCTTTTACCGAGCGTTTATACCACTCTACAGCCTTGGACTCATCGCGCCCTACGCCTTTGCCCTTCGCATAGGCAAGGCCGAGATAGTACATCGCTTTGGCATTGCCGCCCTCTGCTCCCTTGCGCAAGCTGTCGAACTTGGCGTTCTCGCTGGCCTGATCCATCTTGTCCAGCCAGGTTTGAAGCCCCGGGGAAGCAGACATGGTCGACGCGCAGCCGGCGAGGACCGAAGCGCCAAACACTAATATTGCCATGGCAAAGCGGGGGCGGTGCAACGCGTCCCAAAATCGGAAATGTCTATTGGGTTTCATGAGGGTAGCTCTGCTGACCTGAACAAAATTGAACGCTAAGGGGGAGAGGGCGCGGTGAAACTGGACTCCTCACCGGCGCCGCTCTCCCCCTGTTTAGGGTTAGATTACGGTATGGCTATACCGGGCCGGCCCCATCGGATGCTCCTGATGCGCCGGAGCTGCCAGAGTCACCCGCGCTACCGGAAGCGCCGGAGCTGCCGGAATCACTCGAACCGCCGGAGCCGCCCGAACTAGCGGAGTCATCCGAACTGCCCGAACCGGCGTCACCGCCCGAACCGCCGCCGCCGCCTGAACCACCGCCGCCGCCGCCCGAACCGCCGCCACCGCCAGAGCCGCCCCCCCCGCCGCCACCACCCGAGGCATTGGCCCGGCTAAATGTCAGCAAGACGGGCGCGGCATAGGCTACGCCCGCAGCCAATCCCAATCGGATAAGTGCGCGCCGCCGGCCGGAATCGACCTCTGACATTTCAGGATCTTTCTCCATCATCATGACATCCTTTCCTTGGTTTTCCCTTTGATTACTCTGAAACAGAAGACACGAAAAGTGTTAATATATATTCAACATATAGTCACCTTGCCGCTAAGGTGGCTTATCCCGTTAACTCAGGCTCGTCTATATGTGGTAACTGCGGTTGAACGTCCTTTTGGGGG
>JAQBTY010000071.1 GCA_027624735.1 Pseudomonadota bacterium
CAAACTTACCGCATCATGCAATGGTTGAATTCGGTGCCGACAAGCCAGTCCGACAGGCTGCTAGGCCCTTCAGGGCTTGAGCCGTGAAACGGATCAAGGGGCCAGGGGAGGTGGGTCTTTGCCGCATGATTCAATTTAAGGCCGTAATGCTCTCGCATGTCGTCAACTGCCTTCCAGCTCTTCGCGCAGCGACTCCAGCCTGATCCAGTCGTCCTCCGCCTTGGCCAGTTTGGTCTCGGCGGCTGTAAGCCGGGCGGCGGTATTCTCAAAGCTCAACGGATCGCTGCCGTAAAGCGCGGGATCCGCCAGCGCTTTCTGAAGGGCGCCGATTTCGGCCTGAAGAGCCTCCACCCGGCCGGGCAATTTCTCCAGCGCATGCTTGTCCTTGAAGGACAGCTTGCGTTTCGATCCGGTTGTCGCCGCGGTATTATCTCCCGAACCCCTGGCTCTGGTTTCCTTGATGATGGCCCTGGTATCGAGGTCGGCGCCACGCTGCAAAAGCATGTCGCTGTAACCGCCTGCATATTCCGTCCAAAGTCCGGCTCCTTCCGCGGCGAGCACCGACGTGACGACCCGGTCGAGAAAGTCACGGTCATGGCTGACGAGCAGGACGGTGCCGGCGTAATCGCTCAGCATCTCCTGTAGCAGATCGAGGGTTTCGAGATCGAGATCGTTGGTCGGTTCATCGAGGACCAGCAGGTTCGACGGCCGGGCCAGGGCGCGGGCGAGCATCAGACGGCCGCGCTCTCCTCCCGACAACGCGCCGACCGGCGTGCGCGCCTGGTTGGGGGCAAACAGGAAGTCCTTCATGTAGCCGATGACATGCTTGGATTTCCCCTGCACGGACACGCTATCGCCGCCACCGGTCAGAGCGTATTCCAACGTCGAGTTCGGATCGAGGCTATCGCGCTTTTGGTCCAGCAAAACCATGTCGAGGTTGGCGCCAAGCCGAACGGTTCCTTCATCCGGCGCGAGCGCGCCGGTAAGCAAATTCAGGAGTGTCGTTTTGCCGGCGCCATTGGGTCCGATCAGGCCGATGCGGTCGCCCCGCTGTATGCGGGTGGAGAAATTCCTGACAACGCAAGTATCGCCGAACGATTTGGTGATATTTTTCGCTTCCGCCACCAGCTTGCCGGAATTTTCGGCCGCTGTGACGGCAAGATTGACATTGCCGATCTGGCCGCGTTGCTCGCTGCGCGTCTTCCGCAACGCGTAAAGCGCCCGCAGGCGACCCTGATTGCGCGTTCGACGGGCTTTGACGCCCTGGCGCAGCCATACGGTTTCACGGGCGATTTTCCGGTTCAATTCGTGACGTGCGCGGTCTTCCTGTTCGACTATATCGTCCCGCCAAACTTCGAATTCCACAAAACCCTTATCGAGCCGACGGGTCAGTCCGGCATCAAGCCAGGTCGTTACCTTTGACAGGTTTTCGAGAAAACGGCGGTCATGGCTGATCATCACGAGAGCGGCCCGTTGATCGCGAAGCTCGCCTTCAAGCCATTCTATGGCCGGAAGATCAAGATGGTTGGTGGGCTCGTCGAGCAACAGGATGTCGGGCGACGGCGCGAGCACATGGGCAAGGGCGGCGCGGCGCGCTTCGCCGCCGGACAGTTGTCCTGGGTCCTCGTCCCCGGTCAATCCAAGCTGCTGGAGGAGGTAGAGCGCCCGGTATTCCTCGTCGCTCGGACCGAGGCCCGACTTGACGTAATCGAGAACCGTCGCATGGCCCGACAGATCCGGTTCCTGCGGCAGGTAGCGCAAGGTGATTCCGGGCTGCAGAAATCGTTCGCCCTGATCCGCTTCGATCAGGCCCGCGGCAATTTTGAGGAGCGTTGATTTGCCGGAGCCGTTACGCCCCACCAGGCACAGCCGCTCCCCTTCGGACACCGATAATTCCGCGCCCTCGAGCAGCGGCGTTCCCCCAAAGGTGAGGTGGATATCTCTCAATATCAGGATTGGAGGGTTCATACCGCGCGATGTAGCGGCCTCCTTGCGTTGAGGCAAGGGCAATATCTCGGTCAGGTGCCCCACGGCGCATGAATTCGTGACGCCGGGGTAGCGGTCACGAAAACAGGGGCATAGGATTAAGGGACCGGTGCGGGTGTCCGAAAGGAGATAGGATGGTTGGATTTCGATATTTGTCCGTGGGAGTTTATGTCGCCGCCGGCGCGGTCTTGCTGGCCGCGACAGCCGCCCGCGCGGATGCCATCGATGGCAGTTGGTGCTACAGGGGCCGCCACCTGGCGATTGAAGGACCCAAAATTCTAACACCGAGCGGCAAACAGCTCACCGGCAATTATGACAGGCATGCCTTTATCTATAAGGTTCCAGCCGGCGCAAAAGGAGCAGGGACAAGCATTTTCATGGGGGTCTTGGACGATGAAACGATGGAACTGCGGGTCGGATCGGAACTGGCGAAGCCGGAGGTATGGCATCGCTGTGCCGCGCCGGTAAGCTGAAAAAAATGAACCAGATCAAATTTATTATGGTCAGGCCTTGGACATTTCACATTTTGCAACTTAGCCTAGTGAGGCACTGACCAGGATGGACAGAAAGAATTTTTGGTATGACGCCCAATGAGATTGCAAGAATACAGGAATATCTGCGCCAGACATTCTCCAATAACCGCATCGCGGTAATTCCCCCGCCCAAACCGAGTGCACCGATCGAGGTACACGTCGCCAACGAATTTATCGGCGTTCTCCATCGCGACGAGGATGAAGGCGAGGTCTCCTATTCTTTGCTTATTTCCATTCTTGAAGAAGATTTGCCGCCGGTCAGCTCATTATCCCGCTGATACAAAACTTTTCCGAAGGCGGCAATTGTCCCTTACCAGCGCCATCGGTTCCTGATACAAGTCCGGCGCTCTGAAATATTGACGATAACCAGCACACCCAGCAGCAACGGAAATGTCTGATGATAAAACGATTTTTTTCTGTCCTTCTTTCCCTTGCAATTCTCGTACCTGCAGTAGGAATGGCTCAGACGAAAGGAAACCCGCGTATGAAAATCACCACCAATCATGGCGTCATCGTTCTCGAACTCAATGCGGAAAAGGCGCCCGAATCAACCAAGAATTTTCAGCGTTATGTGGAATCCGGCCACTATAACGGAACGGTTTTTCACCGCGTCATTCCCGGTTTCATGATCCAGGGCGGCGGGTTCGAGCCGGGCCTCAATCAAAAATCCAGCGGCGCGCCTATCCAGAACGAAGCCGATAACGGGTTGAAGAACGACATCGGCACCGTCGCCATGGCGCGGACCAGCGATCCGCATTCGGCGACGGCGCAATTTTTCATCAACACGTCCAACAACGATTTTCTCAACCACAAAAGCAAGAATGCGCAGGGTTGGGGGTATGCGGTGTTTGGCAAGGTTGTCGACGGGATGGATGTGATCAAAAAGATCGAAGCCGTCTCCACCCATACGTCAGGAGCCTACGGCGACGTGCCGGTCCAGGATGTAGTGATCGAAAAGATCGAAGCGCAGTAGGCTGTCGGTTACGCGCCGCGCATCGTTTCGGTAATCTTTCTGGTTCGGTCGCTCAATTGCGCGTCTTTACCCGCCTTTTTGGCTGCAAACGCCGATTGTGAGGTCCCTGTCGCCAACCGATGTGGGCTGAGCAGCGGTGGTTGCCGGCATCCGCCGGATAGCGGACGGAGGGACTTTAAAGTTAATCATCTGTTACAATCTACACGATACGTTCCTTGGTGAATTGAGGAGCTAACCTATGTCTTCTGCCGTGCAGCCTGCAATATCTCACTTCGGGTTGGAATCGATAGACGAAGAGCACCGCGACATCATTCAACTCGTCCATGAATTCGATGCGTTGTTATGCGAGGGCGGCACAGCTGACCAGATTATCGACCTCTTTGCTGTCGTACTTTCGAACATCAAATTGCATTTCGAGGATGAAGAGCGATTAATGCTCAGATCCAACTTCGCCGATTTCCAATCCCATAAGACCGAGCATGATTGTCTGCTTGATGAGCTAAATGGGATCATGAAAGATTGCGAGCGCGGCGCTTATGCCGACCGGCATCAGATGCTGGCAAAACGAATTACCGACTGGTTCAAAACCCATCTGAAAAAGATGGATGCGCCTATGATTGAATTCGAGCACCGCCAGCAAAACCATCACTAAGTTCCGGTACTAAGACTGGGAAGCGTAAACACCGAGCGCCCGAATACGCTCGCTGTGCCGCCGTTAATTTCGATCATGCCTTCACCGGAAAGCTGATTTCATCTGCGTCCGTTTTTCCCCTATTTTAGCCGGGGCGGGGTCTTGATCCGTTCCGGCACCGGGTGGCCGAACCCCTTTTCGCGGGCTTTGGCCAGAATGTCGACGGCCAGTGCCATGTCCGAGAGGCCCATGCCCATGGCTTTGAACAGGGTCAAATCGGCATCGGCCGGCCGCGTGATGTTGTCCTCGATCAGCGACGCCACGGTGCGAACGCCGGACCAGGCCGCGTCGTCCTCGCCATAATGGGCGCGGAACTCGGCCGAGATGGATTTGATGGTCTCCAGATTATCGACCGCTACCACACCGCAGCGCGGGAAGATGTCGGTGGTGAATTCGGACCGCGCCAGCACGATGGCGCCCATGGCATTGATGTGAACACCGGGTTTGACCATGTCGGAGGTCAGAAACGGCTGGGTCGAATTGGTGACCAGCGTGATGACCGGCGCACCCCTGACGGCTTCTTCCAGCGTTTCCGCCAGCGTGATGTCGAGATCGAACTGCGCTTTGACCGCTTCGGCGAGCCGTTTGCGGTTTTCCGCGGACCGGCTGAATATCCGCAGTTTTTTTAGCGGCAGTACGGCGGCGCAGGCGGCTATCTGAGGCAAGGCCTGTTTGCCGGTGCCGATAATGGCCATGTCGTCCGCGCCGGCGGGCGCGAGGCGTCTGGTGCCGACGCCGGTCATGGCCGCGGTCCGTGTCTGGCCCAGCGCGGTCGCCTCGATGACTGCTTGGCATTCGCCGTTCTCGGTTGAAAACAGGATGACGACGGTAGACGACTTGCCCCTGATATTGACCCAGGTCTTGAAGCCGCACAGCCCGGCGCCGGTAACCGACGCCCCCAGAACATGCATGGCGTCGTTCTCCGCCACCATGAGAACGCCCTTCTTCATGTTTCTGGCCTGGTCCCGCGCCTCCATCGGAAGAATCCGTTCCAGCGCTTCGATGGCGGATGGCACATTGACCAGCGAGACAACTTCGGCCTCGGTAATCCAGAGAGGTATTTCGGGCATGGGTGACACCTGTTGTTGATCTTTGAACGGATTTTATATCAGAGGCGGCGCCGTCCAACGACCCCGCTTCGCTTTAAAATACAGGCCGGGATTTTCAGACGTTGCCGTGACGGCGGCAGTTCAATATCCTGACGGCTGATTTTGGCCATGAGGGCCGGCACAGGAGGCGAGATGGCGTTTACCGGATTATATTCTGTTCTGTTCAGTGCACCGGACATGAAGGTCGCGCGCAAATTCTTTTCCGATTGGGGATTGAAGAAAGTCAGCGACAACCGCAACGGCGCTGTTTTCAAGACGCAAATCGGCAGCGAGATCATCGTCAAGCCGCTGTCGGCCAAGGACATGCCGCCCCCGGCCCGAGAAGGGATGAATTTTCGCGAAATGGTCTGGGGCGTCTCCTCTAAAAGCCATCTGGCGGAAATTCATAAGGAGCTGGCCAGTGACCGGGACGTCACGGTGGATAAGGACGGCACGCTGCATTGCCTGGATCCCAACGGGCTGGGGGTGGGCTTCCGCCTGTGGAAGCCGAAGGAAGACCTGAAGCTGCCGCGCACCAAGATCAATTCGTACTCGGAACAGGAACGCGTCGACGAGGTCAGTACTTTCTATGAGCAGGCGAAACCGATCCGCATGGGCCATATTGGGTTTGTCCTGCCGGACCTGAAGGCGGCGGAGAAGTTTTACAAGGACCGCCTCGGGTTCTGGCTGTCCGACCGCTATGCGGGCGGGGCGGCGATCTTCCTGCGCTGCGCGGCGAAAAGCCAGCACCACAATCTGTTTATGATCTGGAGCAAGGAAGGCAATACCCGCTATCACCACACCGCCTTCGAGGTTCGCGATATCCACGAGGTCTTCGGCGGCGGCATCGCGTTCGACAAGAAGGGCTGGGCGACCGAGGTCGGGCCCGGCCGGCACCCCATATCCTCGGCCTATTTCTGGTACTTCAAGAATCCGTGCGAGGGGGCGGTGGAGTATTTCACCGATTCCGATTACGTCACCGAAGACTGGAAACCCCATAATTACCGCATCAATCGGTTCTCCGAATGGCATCTGGTGGATGGGATCAAACCACCCGACGACAAACGCCCACGGCCGTCCATGTCGGCGGCGGGGAAACTTTAACATCTAAAAACCTCCGGTATTGGCGATTTTGAGGCGGTTTCTCCGGTTTCTCGTATCGGTTTCCTGTCTGACGAATAAGGCATTGTAAACGCTTGGGCGGCTAATAATGGCGCATCGGCGATTCATGCTGAATAGGTGCCTGGACCGATGCCATGCGAGTAGTAGGAAAATCCGTTAACGAACGGCGGCGCGACAGCCGGCCAAAACTGCCGCCCATCAGAGTTCGATTTGGCGGGCAACCCTATGATACGACCGATTGGACGCTGGGCGGCTTCATGGTTGCGCCCTATACCGATAATCTCAGGGCCGGCAATATCATCGAGGTCGATATTTATATCGATGTCGGCACAGAGACGATCAATTGCACCGTGGAGGCAATGGTCGCGCGGATCGATACGGAGGCGGGGAAACTCGCCGCTCAATTCATCGACCTGGAGCCCGAAGCCATGGAGCTTCTTGAAAGCTGGATGACCGGCCGCCTCCGCCGCCAGATGGCGCGCGCGGCCAAAGAAAAAGAAACAGCCAAGCCGAAAAAAAGCTAGCCCCTGTTCTGACCATCCGGATGCGGTCCTGTTCGGCACCTCGAGATTGGGTGCGGGGGGGGGGAATTTCATTTTCGCAAAACAACCCCATGCAAAGTAGAATTTAGGAAAAATTGCGACATAAAAGATCATTAGTGGTCACTATTTTGACATGATCTTCCGTATCAACGCCCCCGCGCCACGGCCCGCCTAAATCCCATACAGGGCCTTCGCGTTATTCCCCATCACCGCATCACGCACGCCCGGGTCCAGATCTGTCGCCCATTGCAGGCTGTTGGCGTAGGGGATGAAGGGGTAGTCGGAGCCGTGGATATAGTGGTCGGCGCCACAGACCCCCATGCAGAGCGTCGCCGCGTCGTTGCGCGCCATGGCGTCGTCGTAATAGAGCCGGTTCAAAAAGGCGCTCGGCGGCTGTGAAATGTTTTCGCTGCATTTCGGCAGGATACGGTAGCCGTTATCGAGCCGGTTGGTCACATAGGGCACGGTCCCGCCGGAATGGGTGATGACGAATTTGATGTCGGGATAACGGTCGAAAAATCCGTCATAGATCATGCGCACCACGGCGAGGCTGGTATCGAAGGTAAAGCCGACCATGGCGGTGAGGTGGTAATCCTCCATGGTCATGCCGGCGGCGCCGGCGGGCAGGGTCGGATGGATGGTCACCACGGTCTTGAGCCGGTTCATCTCCGCCCATAGCGGCGCGAAGGATGGATCGGTCAGCGGGATGCCGTCCACATTGGCGCAGATCAACACCCCAACCGCGCCGTTGGCCATGGCGCGGTTAAGCTCCGTGATCGAGGCATCGGGATATTGCATGGGCAGCGTCGCGATCCAGCGCAGTCGGTCGGGATGGGAATCCTGCGCCTCGGCCAGATAGTCGTTGGATATCTTCGCGGCATGGACGCTGATGTCTTCGCCGCCGAACAGGACGCCGGGCGCGGTCAGCGACAGGACCGACATATCGACACCGGCTTCATCCATGTCCTCGATCCGTTTGTCGCGCTCGAACAAATTGGGGTGCAGCAGACCGAAGACATGACCGTTGGCGAAGATCGCCTGTTTGCCTTCGCCGAGCGGTTTGATCTCGAACCGCGGCAGCCCATGGGACGACAGCAAGTCTAGCCATTCCGGGCTGGCCAGATGGGTATGGGTGTCGATGATCATGGGCGGTATCCTCTAGTACGCGGCTGACTTGTAATGTTGATCGCGCCCCGCTTCAGCGGCGGGCGGGTCTCAGACCCGCCCCTACTATTTTGTCACTTCTGTAGGGGCCGGTCTGAGACCGGCCCGCGCATAAGTTCGTTACCCTGCTAATACTTATAGTCCCGCACCGGCACGTCCATTTCGCCGATGCCTTCGAAAGTGAGGTGCATCGTATCGCCATCCTGGACCCGGCTGACGCCGGCGCAGGTGCCGGACATGATGATGTCGCCGGGATGCAGCGAATAGAATTTCGAGGCCCAGACGATCTGGCCCGGCAGATCGAGGATCAGGTTTTTGGTGTTGTTCTTCTGGCGCATCTCATTGCCGATCTCGAGCGAGAAATTGAGATTGCCGGGATCGGCGATTTCATCGGCCGTCACCATCCAGGGGCCGAGCACCGCGTAGGTATCGACCGATTTGCGAAAGCTGCGGTCTTCCTTGCCGCGGACCACCATATCGAGCGCGATGGCGTACCCGGCGACATAGGACATGGCGTCTTCATAGGCGATGTCGCTGCCCTTGCGGCCGATGATCATGCCGAGCTCGGCCTCATGATCGGTGCGCCGGTCGGGGAAGCGAATCTCAACCCCTTCGCTTGGGCCGATCAGCGCGCTGTTGGCTTTCAGGAACAGGCCCTGATCTTCCATTTTGCGCGGTGGCCCTCCGAATGAAATACCGGCATCGGCACGCGCTTCGTCTGCATGGTCCTGATAGTTCTGGGGGACCCCGATGACCTTCGTCGGGTTGGCGACGGGGCTGAGAAATTTCACGTCCGCGATGGGAATGCCCTCGGCCCTGTCGGCCAGCTTCTCCATCCTGGGGCGCAGCGTGTCGAGATTGGCGACAATCGGATCGCCCTTCGGGAACGCATACTTATAAGACGGCAAATCGTCGAGCGCTTCGGTGACGTCATAGACCACATCGTCGCGCACCACACCAACACGGTTGTCGTTAAATCTGCAAAATTTCATGGCTTTTCTCTTCCCTGTTGAAAGTTTCGTTGTTGGGGTTGGTTCTCGGTTACAGCCGTTTTTCCAGCCAGTCGAGCATAAAGGGTACGTTATAGCCCCACATGTCATGGCTGCAATGCATGGCGCCGCCGTTACCATCCTTGCCGTCATAGAGCTTGAGCGTCTTGTCGGTGGCGCCGATTTCCTCATACAGGCGCTTGGCGCCTTCCACATGCATCAGATGGTCGTCCGCCCCGTGTGAAATCAGGGTCGGGCAGGTGATGTTCCGCGCGATGCCTTCCATGGTGAATTCGGCCAGGCGGCGCTTGGCTTCCGCATCGTCGGCGCCGCCCAGCAGGCGCTGCAGCACGGGACGCAACCCTTCGCACCATTCATAGACGTCGGTCAGCACGCTGTAACAGCCGGACCAGCCCACCAGCGCCTTGAGACGCGGCTCGAAGGCGGCGGCGCGCGGCGCGTAATAACCGGCCAGGCTGATCCCCATCAGGGCGATGCGGTCCGCATCCACCTCCGGTCGGTCCACCAGGTAATCGATGCAGGGTTTGGTCGGGACCTCGTAATCGGGCCGGGTCTGGATGTTCTTCAAATACATGGACGATCCGCGGCCTGGGGTGTCGACAAGCAGCAGCGCCCATCCGCGGTTCAGGATCTGGCGGCCGGAGAAATAGATTTCCTCGGCGAACGC
Source organism: Pseudomonadota bacterium (assembly GCA_027624735.1). Classification (GTDB taxonomy): domain Bacteria; phylum Pseudomonadota; class Alphaproteobacteria; order MPNO01; family UBA2964; genus JAQBTY01. The sequence goes on from JAQBTY010000071.1 coordinate 9,777, forward strand.
ATCGGCGCCGCCGATCAGGAACACCGCCGGCCATTTGCCTGGCGCTGGATCGATGGGATGACAGAAATAGCCGTCATAGGTCTCGTCGCCGCACTTGACCTCGATGATATCCATTTTCGGCGTGTGCAGCTTTGCGGCGTTACGGAAATTTTCCTGGCACTTGGCGAAACAGCGCGCCCGCTTGGGATCGAACCCGGTAAGGAAAACATCGGCCATGCGGTAATATTGATTGGCATGGAAAAAATTATTCATGGCCGTGCGTTTGTTGCCGGCGGCCAGGGCATCGGTTGCCCGCTTTTCGGTTTGCGCCGCGAGCGCCAGCCATTCCCGTTCCCAGCCTTCCTTGTCGCCGAGCTCGATCCGCTTGACGCAGCGCGCGATATCGAACACGTCGCCGCCGCCCTGCTGCGCTTCGGCGACGAGCCGCAAGGTCTGCGACGCGAAGGGGCTGGTCGGTTCAAAAAAGTCAAACATGGCTGCCTCGGATTTGTTTTCTGGTTTGTCTTTGTATTTTGCCAGCTTTCTCGGATTGCAGAAGGGGCAAATTCGGTTTTTTTAGTGTCCTGTCTGAATCTGTTGACACGGTTGGCTCCGGCAGGGCTCAATGCGGCATTATCAACAATAAATATTGGGAGAGTCCTTGATGAAACTATTTTCACGATATGCCGCCATCGGCGCCGCCGCGCTGGCGCTCAGTGTGTCCACCGCCGCCGATGCCAAGCTTAAACGCGTTACCATCGGCACCAACCCGTCGGGTACGGTCTACTTCCTGCTCGGCAGCGGTTTCGCCAAGACATTCCAGGAAAAGGCGGGAATTCGCTCCACCGCGCAGCCGCATTCGGGATCGACGGTCTATGTGCCGCTGGTCAATGCCGGCGAAGTCACGCTCGGCCTCAACAACACCATGGATTCGGGCAATGCCTATCGCGGTGTTGGCGATTACAAGAAACCGCTCAGCAATCTGCGGGCGCTGGTCATGTTCTGGGTCATCCCCTACGGGCTGATGGTGCGGGGCGATTCCGGCATCACCTCCATCGAGCAACTGCGCGGCAAGAAGGTGGTCATCAACATCAAACCCAATACGTCGCTGACGCCGCTTACGCTTCGTATCCTGGAAACCGCCGGGCTTAAGGAAAAAGACGTGGTCGCGATGGATTCGGGCGGGCTGGTCAAGAATATCGATCTCGTCGTGCAGGGGCGTGCCATGGCCGCCGCGGTAGCCTATTCGATGCCGGCGACGCGCAAGGCGCACGCCACCACCCCCGGTGGCATCCGCATCCTGCCGCTTGGCAAGTTCGGCACCGACGCGTTCATGGATTCCGGCGTATCCGGCACCGCGACGATGATGGCGACGCCCGGGAAGACGCGGCCGTTTTTCAAAGAGCCAACCAAGATCGCGGCCTTCCAGTCGTTCCTCAATGCGGGCAAGGCGGTGAACGATGACGACGCCTACCTCCTGGTAAAGACTCTGCACCAGAACTGGAAGGCGATGCAGAAGGCTTATGGTCCGCTGCGCGGCGTAGCCCAGAACAAGATCGCACCTGCGACCAATCCAATTCCCTACCATGACGGCGCCATACGCTATTTCAAGGAAATCGGCATCTGGACTGCTGCCAACGATAAGCGCCAGGCGGAGGTCATGGCCGGCAAGTAAGTGTCCGACGGCGAAAATCGGATAGGCAGGTTCGGGCGAGGGCGGGCGTTTGACATGATTGAACGGATCAATGGCGTCATCCTGTGGGTTTCCCTGGCGCTGGTGCCGGCCATGGGAATCCTCTGGATTCTCGGCGTCCCCGACATTCTGCAATGGGGGCTGGTGGTCGGCCAGATGTCGGCGGTCATGCTGGGGCTGGCCACCGCGGCGGCCATGCTGAAGTATCCCTATGGCGCCAAACCTGGTGTGCTGGAGCTGGTCCTCGCGATTGCCGGCATTGCGAGTTGGGTGTGGCTCGCGGTCAACCTCGATGCATGGCTGCTGCGCATGGCCGAGCGCGCGCCCGAAATGTGGGGGCCTGGGATCGTCGCCATTATTCTGATGATGGAGGCTTTGCGAAAATCCGCCGGGCGGGTTATCGCCGTGCTGGTCTGGGCGCTGATCGCTTACGCGTTCTTCGGCGATCATCTTCCCGGCGTATTTGAGGCGGAGGTCTTCCCGCCGACCAAGACGGTTCTATACCTTTATGCCGATACCAATGGCATCCCCGGGCTGGTGCTGCGGGTTATCGTCGAGCTGGTGCTGGCCTTCATCGTGTTCGGCAAGATGCTGGAGGTCAGCGGCGCGACGAATTTTTTCAACGACATGGCGCTTGGCCTGATGGGGCATCGCCGCGGCGGACCGGCCAAGGTCGCGGTCGTCGCGTCCGCCGCGTTCGGTTCGATCTCGGGCTCCACCGTCGCCAACATCATGTCGACCGGCGTCGTCACCATCCCGATGATGAAGAAGTCCGGATTTCGCGCCGAACATGCCGCCGCGATCGAGGCGGTGGCGTCCAACGGCGGCCAGATCGCACCGCCGGTGATGGGCGCGACTGCGTTCATTATCGCGGAATTTCTTGAAATCTCCTATGGCGAGGTGGTGCTGGCCGCGACCCTGCCGGCACTGCTCTATTTTTTCGTGGTGTTCCTGCAGGTAGATGCCATCGCGGTGCGTTTCGGTATCAAGGGCATTCCGAAGGCGGAGTTGCCGCGCTTTGGTCCCACGATAGCCGCCGGCTGGGTCTATCTGATGCCCATCGGCATCCTGCTGTGGTTCCTGCTGGGCCGGGGTTACAACGCCGGTATCTCGGGCCTCTATGCCTGTGGCGCGCTAATCGTGCTGTTCCTGTTCAAGCGCCGCGGACTGCCGACCCGCGCGGAATGGTGCGGCTTCTTCGTCGGTTCGGGTGAAAACCTGGTGCCGCTGCTGCTGATCGGCGGTGGGGCCGGTGTCCTCATGGGGGTTTTAAACAGTACCGGGCTCGCCTTTCAGCTTTCCCTGATGCTGACCCATGTGGCGGAAAATTCCGGCGTGTTTGTCATGCTGCTGCTGACGGCGGTGATCTGCATCGTGCTCGGCATGGGGATGCCGACCGCGGCGGTCTACATCGTCCTGGTTTCGGTGGTTGCCCCGGCGCTGGTCAAGATGGGGCTGTCGCCGCTGGGCGCTCACATGTTCATCTTCTATTTCGGGCTGCTCAGCATGCTCACGCCGCCGGTCGCCATCGCCAGCATGGTGGCCGCTGAACTGGCTGGCAGCGATATGTGGCGCACCGGGCTGGTCGGGGTTCAGCTTGCCATTACCGCCTATCTGCTGCCATTCCTCTGGGCGTTCAACCCGGCGATCTTGCTCGACGGAACGTGGCAGGCGATTGTGATCGTGATTATCACCTCGGTGGTGGCCGGCATGATGATCGGCCAGACCACCATGCTCATGGATCTCAAGGGGGCGCTTGGTCCGATTTCCGCGACGGTGATGTTCGGCGCGGCGCTTGTGGTCGGCAGCGCGACACTATGGATCGGTCCTGAAACCCCAACCGCCCTGGCGCCGGCCGTCCTTGGCGCGGCGCTGCTCTTCTGGCTCCGCGCCCGCCGCAACCAGCAGTCGGCCCAGCTTCAGAAGGCTTAGACTCTGCCCCTTTGATGGAAAAAGCCCCGCCGTCTGGTGACGGCGGGGCTTTTGCCTATCAACGATTATTTATAACCGAGCGCGGCCTTGGCCCGTTTGACAATCGCGGGAGATGCCGAGGCGGTGGCATTAACGCGCTTGGCGATTTCCACGCCGCTCATGGGTTCGATTTCCAGCCGGCGTTTCTTTGCCTCGCGCAGGAAAGCGGGGTCGCGGACCATTTTGTCATAGGCCGTGCGCAATGCGGCCAGACGCGCTTTGGGAATGTTGGGCGGCCCGAACAACGACCAGCCGGTGACGGTCGGACCCATCATAAATCTGATGAAATCCCGATCGGCGTCATTCTTGGCCAGATCGAGGATCAGCGGTACGCTCTTAGGCAGATCGGGCGACTTATCGAGGCCCAGTTCCACCACTGGAATGAGGAACTTGCTTTTGATCCAATGCGGTGAGTTTGCCTTCCATGATACCCAGCCTGACGTCATGGATTTGGCTTCGCCCTGTTCCAGGGCAAGCCGGCTGCCGGCGGATCCCTTGTAACCCGTAATGACCTTGAACTTGGTGCCCAGCACTTCATTCATCATCTTGGGAAAGATGAAGGTCGGGCTGCCCTTGCCACTCGCCGCGGCCGTGATTTCTTTTTTCTTGATGTCGTCGATCGATGTGACGCCCGTGTCGGCGCGGACCATCATGACGTGTTTTTGGCTCGCCATACGGCCGATATAGCTGAATCGGCGCACATCCATCTTGAATCCCTTGCTGCGGATCAATTGAAAGACGGGAAGGACCGGTGACGCCAGGCCGATGAAGGTGCCGTTCTTCGGCGCGATATTGTACATGTAATTGGCCATTTTCAGGCTGCCGCCCCCAGGCATGAATTGCGGCACGAAGTTAGGCTTTCCCGGCAGGTATTGGCCCATGTGCTGGCCGATTAATCGCGCAAAGGTGCCATAGCCTCCGCCCGCGCCAAATCCGACAATCACGGTAACGGTATTGCCTTTGTAAAAATCCGCGACTTCGTCCGCGCGGACGCTCGTCGATGCCGCAGCCGTGGCGATCATGCCGAGCGCCGCTATTGCGCCAATGGTTTTTTGTCCGGTCATCTAAAGCCTTCCCTTGTTTCTTTTTCCATTACCGATGACGGTATACCCCGACTCATTGAGAAAGCGAAATTAACGCTTGCTGGGCCCATTGAAAAGGATTCTT
>JAQBTY010000072.1 GCA_027624735.1 Pseudomonadota bacterium
ACGACCGGGCAAGCCGGTCGCGCAAACACTACATCTAGCGCCACCTGAGTCAACGGGATAAGCCGCTACTGTCGTTATATTTTTGCTCGACCTGAAGTTGCCACTCGGTGTTGCGGCGGGTGTGCCCTATGTCGCCCCTGTTTTGCTCGCGTCGTTATTACCCGACCGAAAATGCATTTTATACGCAGCGTTGGCCGGATCGCTGTTCACCCTGCTTGGTTACGTCTATTCGCCGGATGGTGGAATACCCTGGACGATAATGGTGAATCGCGCGCTTGCGTTGGCCATTATAGGGGCCACCGCCTTTGTCGCGTACCGGTGGAAAACCGCGGAGGCTAGTTTGCGGGAGGGTGACCGAAGTCGGCGCGGCATTCTGGAGAACATAGCGGATGCCGTCGTGACGATCGGAGAAAGCGGTACAATCCAGACCTTTAACCAGGCCGCCGAGCACTTATTCGGTTGCCGGTCGGACGAGGCCATCGGTCACAACGTGTCGCTTCTGATGACCGGGCCCGACCGGCGTTCGCACGACGGCCATATCCTTAACTATTTGCGCACCGGCGTCGGCAAAATTATGGGTGTCGGCGCCCGGGAGCTTACCGGTCGGCGGAAGGACGGCACTACTTTTACGCTGGAGTTGACTGTCGCCACGAATGTCACCGAGAAGGGCGTCGTCTTTATCGGAGCGATGCGTGATATTTCGGAACGCAAGGAGGCGGAAACAGCGCTCCACGAAAGCGAAACGCGTTATCGGGACCTGTTCGAGGGCGCTATCCTGCCATTCCAGATTACAACAGTCGATGGCACCTATAAATACGTAAACCAGACCTATTTGGACCTGCTTGGATATGAAACGCCCGAAGAGGTCTTCGAATTCCGTTGTAAGGTTATCGCACCGTACGACCGCGAACGGATCATCGAAATGACGGAGGCTCAAAACAGGGGTGAGGATGCACCCGACATCTACGAACACGATGTTGTAAAGAAAGACGGGACGATCGTACCGATGCAGTCCTTCTCCCAAAAGATTTTGTGGGAAGGCAAGCCTGCTCACCAGAGAACCCTGATAGACCTGACCGAGCGCAAGCGTGCCGAGGCGGCGCTGAACGATTCCAAGGAACAGGCCGAACTTGCAAACCGGACGAAGTCGGAATTCCTCGCCAATATGAGCCATGAGCTGCGCACGCCATTGAATGCAATCATTGGCTTCTCGGAAACAATCCATCGACAAACATTCGGCCCCGTGGGCAGCCCGAAATATATCGAGTACGTGGACGACATCAACCATGCCGGCAGGCACTTGCTGAATATCATCAACGATATCCTGGACCTGTCGAAGATCGAAGCCGGCAAGGTTGAGCTCCTCGAAGAATCTGTAAACGTTGCTGAGGTTGTCGGATCCTGCCTGCTCTTGGTGAAGGAGCGCGCGGCGGCGGGTGGCGTGGACCTGAAACTGAATATGCCGGACGATCCCGTGCCGCTCTACGCCGACGAGCGGATGCTGAAGCAAATTCTGATCAATCTTCTGTCGAATGCCATCAAGTTCACGCCTGCTGGCGGCACGGTCGAAATAAGGGTCTGGTCTCGCCCAAATGCCGGCTATGTGTTCCAGGTAGCCGACACGGGCATCGGCATCGCGCTCGAAGACATCCCCACGGCCCTGTCCCCGTTCAAACAAATAGACTCCGCCCTCAACCGCAAATACGAAGGGACCGGGCTCGGCCTGCCTCTGAGCAAATCCCTCGCCGAAATGCATGGCGGATCGCTCGATTTGCAAAGCGCGGTCGGCGGCGGCACCACGGTTACGGTGCGCTTTCCGGCTGAGCGCATTGTGTTGGAGGCGGCAACAGGAACATAGCCGACGTTCGGTCGGACTAAAATCAACGGCCCTTGCCGAAACTCTCTAACCCGCCCGTCCTAGAACTTCCTGTTCGACCTTGGAAAATCCGACAAGATAATTTTTCCCCACATCGAAAACCGGTCGTTTGATCAGGGTCGGGTTTTTCAGCATCAGGGCGGCGGCGCTGTCCGGGGTCAGACCCTCGCGGTCGGCTTCGGGAAGTTTGCGCCATGTGGTGCCGCGGCGGTTGAGAAGGGTCTCCCAGCCGACCCCCTTGATCCAGGCCGAGAGGGTTTTCTCATCCAGCCCATCGGCGCGGAAATCATGAAATTTGTGCTCGATATTTTCTGCATCAAGCCATTTGAGGGCCTTGCGGCAGGTATCGCAATTCTTGATGCCGTAAACTGTAATCAACGCACACTCTCCCTTAATCCATTCCCAGTCGGCGGTATTCGATCACCGGGCAGCGATCCATGATCACTGTTAATCCTGCCTTGGTGCCCCGATCCGCGGCCGTCTGGTCGATAACACCCAATTGCATCCAGACCGTTTTGGCCCCGATGCGGATAGCCTCATCCACCGCGTTGCCGGCCTGGTCGGAGCGGCGGAAAATGTCGACCATGTGGATCGGCTCCGGCACCTCCGAAAGGCTGGCGAGCACCTTGTGGCCGTGAAGGGTGTCACCGGCGCAAGTCGGGTTAATCGGATAAACCTTGTGTCCCTTGTCGAGCAGATAGCGCATGACGCCATGGCTCGGCCGATCCGGTCTTGGGCTCGCGCCTACCGCAGCTATCACGTGGCTGTCGGTCAGGATTTTGCGAATTAATTCGTCGGAATAAGTCACGGAAAGATCAGATTGCTGCTGTCTTCGCGTCGGCGTCTTCCACCTTCGCATTCAATCGCGCGTGGGCGGCTTTCATAACCTTGCCGAGATAATGTTCGGCGAACGTGATGGGGGCGTATTTCGGGCCTTCGGTTCCGCTGCATCCGGGAATGCATTCGATCAGCGCGTCATGGTTGGGGCTATGAAAATAAACCAGCGAGATGCGGTCGACGTTCTCGGCCGCCGGCGGCGGATTGCCGACGCGATGCAGCGTCGATACCCAGCGGTCGTTTGTCCAGCGCGCCAGCGCGTCCCCGATATTACAGACGAACCCGCCGGGCGGCGTTTCGACTCTAATCCATTCGCCGCCAAGGGATTTTACCTCGGTGCCGCCCGGCACCGCGTCGCCACGCAGGAAAGTCAGGGTGCCATAGTCGGTATGTTGGCCTGCCCTCAATTGACCCTCAACCGGGGTGTCCTTTTGGGCGGGATAGCGGACGAGCCGAGCGACACTGGATTGGTGATCGAATTTGTCGTCGAAGTAAGATCGATCCACATTCAGCGCCAGTGCGATGATGTCAAGCATGCGTTCGCCCAGCGCGCGAATGGCAACGTCGTACTCGATCATCGTTTCGCGAAAGGCTTCGGGCCGCTCGGGCCAGCGGTTGGGCGCCAGCATCGCGCTGCGCGGATCGCCTTCCCGCCAGTCGTCGGCGGAAAACCCTTCCGGCCCAAAGGCGAATGCTTCCTGCAGGTCGGGCGGTGCCTCGATTCCGATGGAGTATGACAGCGAGCGGTCCATGAAGCGATTATAACCCCGGCTTACCTTTTGGGGCGGTCGCTCGACGCGGAGTTTCTCCTCTGTCGGCAGAGCAAAGAATTCAACCGCCATCCGCCGCGTACGCCCGATCAGGTCTTCGTCCACCCCGTGCCCGACGATGGCAAAAAAACCTGTTTCGCGGCAGGCCCGGTCGATCTCGGTCGCGATGGATTTGCGCGTGGCATCGCCGCCCGTGAAAAAAGGCGCTACATCGATGATGGGGATGGGGTGTGCTGTCACTTTACGACGCCTTGTGGTTGGTTCCAGATGATCGTACCGCTAACAGCTTCCGCCCGACAAGCGGTGTGGTTCTACAGGGGATCAATGCTATACGGTACTATAATACCGCAACGATAACTTACTGTGATTTTTGGTTAAATCCGTGTTGACATGTGATTTTTAGATGGCATACTCCGCTGCCGTTGCCGCAGGGCAGGTGCTGCGGACTAGCTAGAGTGTAAATTTATGCAAGCGATGAAAACCTATTCCGCAAAGCCGACAGATGTGGACCGCAAATGGTTCCTTGTCGATGCCGAGGATATTGTGCTCGGCCGGCTCGCCGTCATAGTGGCGAACAGGCTGCGCGGCAAACACAAGCCCATGTTCACGCCCCATATCGATTGCGGCGACAACATTGTGATCGTCAATGCCGAGAAAGTCCATCTGACCGGCAACAAGCGGGCCGACAAGGTCTTTTATTGGCATACCGGTCATCCGGGTGGCATTAAAGGCCGGACCGCCGGAGCCATATTGGATGGCGCCCATCCGGAACGGGTCATTCAGAAGGCGGTGCAGCGGATGTTGCCCAAGAACACGCTTGGCCGGCTGCAACTTGGCAAGCTTAAGATCTATGCCGGGCCCAATCATCCCCATGAAGCGCAATCCCCAGCGTTACTGGATATTGCCGCAATGAATTCCAAGAACAAAAGGAGCGTCTGACAATGGCAGAAGAAACCGGCGCAACACTTGCCGACGTCATGCCGGCGGACGTGGTCCCACCAGTCGAAATTGAGGCGGCCCCGGTCTACGCCCGTAAGGTAGACGAACAGGGTAGATCCTATGCCACGGGCAAGCGCAAGGACGCGGTCGCCCGTGTCTGGGTTTTACCGGGCACCGGGAAATATACGATCAACGGTCGTGAGGGGAATATTTATTTTGCCCGCCCGACGCTGCAGATGGTCATCCGTCAGCCCTTTGGCGTGGTCGAGCGGGAAGGGCAGTTTGACGTCTGGTGCACCGTCAAGGGCGGCGGCTTATCGGGTCAGGCGGGCGCCGTGCGCCATGGCATTTCCAAGGCGTTGACGTTGCAGGAGCCGGAATTGAGAAGCGCCCTGAAAAAGAATGGCTTCCTGACCCGCGATGCGCGCGTCGTTGAGCGGAAGAAATATGGCAAACCCAAGGCTCGCCGGAGCTTCCAGTTCTCCAAGCGTTAGGGACACCACAAATTTGGTTACAACCAAGGGCGTCCCGGTGGGGCGCCCTTTATCTTTCATGTGGACTTCTCATATACCACTGGGCGCCGTAAAACCGGCCAAAAACCGGAATGAGAGGAAAATAGTCATGACACGAGCGGTATTCATCGACGGTGAGGAAGGCACAACCGGGCTGCAAATCCGCGACCGTTTAGAGGGCCGTGCTGAACTGGAACTGATACATCTTCCGGAATCACAGCGGAAAGACCCCGTTGCGCGACGCGATGCGCTGAACGATGCAGACCTCGCTGTGTTGTGTTTGCCTGATCAGGCGTCACGCGAGGCGGTCGCGATGATCGATAATCCGAAGACACGTGTCATTGATGCGTCTACCGCGCATCGAGTGTCGGACGGGTGGGTCTATGGATTCCCTGAAATGAGGCCCAATCAGAGGAGCCGCATTGAAGCCGCCAAAAGGGTTACAAACCCCGGCTGTTATCCGACTGGCGCGATCGCGCTCATCCTGCCGCTTGTCGCTTCGGGGATAGTGCCGCCAGACTACCCTGTACAGATCAATGCGGTGTCAGGTTATTCCGGCGGCGGAAAATCACTCATCGCCCGTATGGAGGATCCCGGTAATCCCGATCCGGTCGCAAGTGCTTTTTTCGTTTACGGATTAGGGCTTGAACACAAGCATGTGCCTGAAATTCAGCACAATTCCGGTCTCGCGCATTCACCTTTGTTTGCACCAAGCGTGGGACGGTTCCGCCAGGGAATGATTGTCCAGGTACCGCTGCAACTGTGGTCCTTGCCGGAGGCGCCGACGGTCGCGCGCATACAGCAAACGCTGCGTGATTATTATGGGTCCTATAAATTCGTGACTGTGGCCGGGGATGCCGACAGTGCGGCACGGGCCTCATTGCTCGATCCGGAAGAACTGAATGACACCAACCATTTACGGCTGTTTGTGTTCGGCAACGAGCGCGCGCAACAGGTTGTTTTGGCGGCACAGCTCGACAACCTCGGTAAAGGGGCCGCTGGCCAAACGGTTCAAAACTTGAACCTGATGCTTGGTTTGGCGGAGACAGCGGGGCTCGAATGATCCAAATAGTCTCGTCGCGGGCTAGTCCCCGATGACCTATAATCCAACGCCCGACGCGACACCCATAATCATGCCGTATGGAAAGATTTTGCCGCGTATCGCGCCAGACTCTTTCGTCGCGCCCGGGGCTGTTATTGTCGGAGATGTGACAATCGGCGCCCAGGCAAGTATCTGGTTTGGCTGTGTGTTGCGCGGCGATGAAGACCGGATCACAATCGGCGCCCGATCAAATCTGCAGGATGGCACGGTCGTGCACGTCAACGGACGGCGACAGGGAACCTACATTGGTGACGATGTGTCTGTCGGTCATATGGCATTGTTGCATGCCTGTACTCTGGAGAATGGCGCCTATGTCGGTATGGGCGCACAGATCCTTGACGAAGGGGTTGTCGAAAGCGGTGCGATGCTTGCCGCGGGGGCTTTGCTAACACAGGGAAAACGCGTCAAAAAGGGTGAATTGTGGGCGGGACGGCCAGCAAAATTGATGAGAAAAATCGATGCCGACGAGGCAAAACGACTCCGTCGAACTGTTGAAAACTACCTCAAGCGGTCAAGAGACTATCTCGGCCTTGACTACCCAAACACAGAAAATGCGTGACTTCCGCAATGGCCTCTGGTTGATTGCGCGCGGTTCGATCCAATTAGAAGCGCCGGGGTCGCATCGCGTCGCTCGCAATTGTACAAAACATAAAGAGGTGGTCTTCTGCCTTGGCAGCGGCTGTTTGTGTTTATGAAGGAAATGCTGGTATTGACAGTCAGACAGGCCCGCCGACGTGGCGTACTGGTTGCACTCGTTATTGCGTTGTCTACAGGCGGATGTTCGTCCGTGCCCGATGCCGTGAACCCGGTTGAATGGTATAAGGGAACGCGTGACTGGATTAGCGGAGACGACAACGGCGATCCGGCAAAGCGAGCCCAGGCTAAACCGGTGCCGGGCGCTGACAAAGCCTTTCCCAAACTCGATTCCGTTCCAGATCGACCGCCGCAATCGACTTCCGCGGAGCGCAAAAAGATGGCGAATAGTTTGCTGGCGGACCGCGATGCCGCGCGATATTCGGATGAAGAATTTCGACGTCAAAGCAGCTCGATAGCTGGGGGCTCTGTAGCCGGACCCGCCTCATCATCGTCGGAACCCGTTGCTAATGCGACGCAGGTGGCCTCGGCGCCGCCCACGCGCAACCAGAATGTTGTACGGCAAGAAATACCGCCTCCGGTCGCGGCGCCGGCTGGTAATGCGGCGCCGCCGATTCCGGCCGTCCCGAACCAGCCAATACCAGTCATCCCCAATAACGCGCCATCAAGCGTTGGAATGCCCGAGCCGCCCCAGCCGGTTCAAATGTCGGCTGTTTCATCGATGCCACCGCCACCGCCGCCAGTTATTGTGGGCAGTAGTGTCCCGGCGCCCGATGCATTTCCCCCAAGGCAGCTTGACATTCCGGAGCTTCCGCCTGAGGTAAACCCGTCCGTAGGAGGGCCTGCTATCAGCCGGCCTGCGCCGCTAGCTCAACAGGACGGGGGGTTCTTTGACGCCGATCGGTTCGCGCCCCGTTTCCCCAATGAGGTAGGTTTGCCGCAACGGCCGGTATTGACGCCCCCCGCAATCGAATCAGCGCAATCCGAGCAGCCCACATCGCCGCCTGTCGCAACAATCTTGTTTGCCGATGGATCGGCCCGTATCGGTCGCGGCGATCTGGAGATCATCAGACAGGTTTACAATGGTTATCGAGCGCGGGGTGGTCGGATACATGTCGTCGGACATGCCAGCAGCCGGACGCGAAATCTCGATCAGGCAAGCCATCAATTGGCCAATTTCAGTATATCCTATGAACGGGCCGGATCGGTTTCCGAGGCACTTCAACGGTTGGGAGTGCCGCCGGAAGCGATCGTGGTGACGGCTATGTCTGATCAAGAGCCGTCTTTTTTCGAGGTTATGCCGGCCGGCGAAGCCGGCAACAGACGCGTAGAAATATTTTTTGAGAATTAGACCGACGCCGGTCAATTCGGCGTCACCTCTCATCAGGCCCTGATCGGGTCGTTTAGTAAGGCCAGGATCGGGTCAATGGTGCAGTATATATGGATAAGGAATTTCACCGCGTAAGTCGATTGCCGCCCTATGTATTCGCTGAAGTAAACGCGATGAAGGCGCGCGCACGGGCGGCTGGCGAAGATGTCATTGATTTTGGCATGGGCAATCCGGATTTGCCGTCGCCCAAACATGTCGTGGACAAAATGATTGAAGCGGTACAGAACCCGCGCGCGCACCGCTATTCCGTTTCACGCGGCATCACCGGACTCCGGCGGGCGAACGCGGCCTATTATGCGCGCCGCTTCGATGTCGAAATAGATCCTGAAACCGAAACAATCGTGACGCTCGGCTCGAAAGAGGGGTTCGCCAATCTGGCCATGGCGATCACCAGCCCCGGCGATGTCGCGCTTGTTCCCAACCCCAGCTACCCGATCCACGCCTATGGTTTCATCATCGCCGGCGGCGCCCTCAGTCATATGCCGGTTGGTCCGAATATCGACCTGATGGTTGAGCTGGAAAAAGCGGTCAGCCATAGCGTGCCGACGCCGCTGGCGCTGGTGCTCAATTTTCCATCCAATCCGACGGCGCAGGTGGTTGGGCTCGATTTTTATAGTGACGTGGTGAAATTCTGCCGCAAGCACGGAATCTATATTTTGTCCGACCTAGCCTATGCCGAGATCTATTTCGACGTAGAACCGCCCCCGTCCATTTTACAGGTTCCGGGAGCACGTGACATCGCCGTGGAATTCACCTCGCTCAGCAAAACCTATTCCATGCCGGGCTGGCGCATAGGGTTTGCGAGCGGGAACAAGAGACTGATTGCCGCATTGGCTCGGATCAAATCCTATCTGGATTATGGCGCGTTTACGCCAATCCAGGTGGCGGCGACGGCCGCCCTCAACGGACCGCAGGACGTCATTGACGAAGCGCGGGCCGTCTATCTTCGCCGCCGCGATGTTCTGGTTGAAAGTTTCGCCCGCGCCGGCTGGGATATCCCGCCACCGAGCGCGACGATGTTTGCCTGGGCTCCAATTCCCGACGCCTACAGGGATTTGGGGTCGCTTGAATTTTCCAAACTTCTCCTTGAAAAGGCTCATGTCGCCGTTTCTCCCGGTATCGGCTTCGGCGACTATGGCGAGGGATATGTCCGGATAGCGTTGGTCGAAAACAGACAGCGCATCATGCAGGCGGCGCGCAATGTTCGCCGTTTCCTCGCATCGGGCGATCGTTCGCTGAAGAAGACGGGCAGTGAAGCGGTAGTGTCTTGACCGAGCCAATGAAAATCGCCATTGCGGGATTGGGAACGGTCGGTAGCGGTCTCGTTCGTCTTTTGCAGGAAAACGGCGCCGCCCTGGAGCTACGGTGCGGCTGTCCGATAAAAATTTCAGCCGTATCGGCGCGTGACCGATCGAAGGATCGGGGTATCGTGCTGGACGAGACCGTAACCTGGTTCGATGATCCGGTGGCCATGGCGCGTGACGCGGATGCCGATGTGATCGTTGAACTGATCGGTGGCGCTGATGGGGTGGCCCTGGCTCTGTGCGAAGCGGCATTCGCCGCGGGGCGCCATATCATTACGGCCAACAAGGCGTTGATTGCGCATCACGGGATAAAATTGTCGGAGGCGGCCGAGGCAAAAAACCTGTCGCTTGGCTTTGAAGCGGCTGTCGCAGGCGGTATTCCCATCATAAAGGCACTGCGTGAGGGGTTGGCCGGGAATGTGGTCAGCGGCCTGTACGGGATATTGAACGGCACCTGCAATTATATTCTGTCGACGATACGAGAAACCGGTCGGGAATTCGATGATGTACTGGCTGATGCGCAAAAGCTGGGATATGCGGAGGCGGACCCCAGCTTTGACGTCGATGGAATCGATACGGCCCATAAGCTCGCCATACTGACAAGCGTGGCCTTTGGATGCCGGATCAATTTCGACGACATTTCCGTCGAAGGCATCCGCCATGTCACGGCTCTCGACATCCGTTTCGCCGAAGAACTTGGGTATCGGATTAAGCTGCTGGGGATTACACGGAGGACGAAGGACGGGGTGGAGCAGCGTGTCCATCCCTGTATGGTTCGCCTGGAATCGCCGATCGCCCATGTCGACGGTGTATCTAACGCCGTCGTCGCCGAAGGAAATTTTGTCGGTTCGACTGTCTATCAGGGCGCCGGGGCGGGTGCCGGGCCTACGGCGTCCGCGGTTGCGGCGGATCTGGTCGATATCGCGCGCGAGTCACGGCGGCCGGTCTTCAGCTTTCCGGCTGGCAATTTGCTTTCCCTGCCGACCGTCCCGATGGATCAGCACGTGGGATCCTACTATATCCGTCTGATGGTGGTTGATCTTCCGGGGGTTTTTGCCGATGTGGCGGCGACTTTACGGGACGAACAGGTGTCGATGGAGGCCATTTTGCAGCATACGCCGGCGCCAGGAGCCCCGGTTCCCGTGGTTCTGACGACGCACGACGTTAAGGAAGCGTCATTGAAACGTGCTGTAGAACAGTTTGCGGCATTTGATACAGTGGTCGAGCCGCCCTGCGTGATTCGTATCGAGCCGCTCGCATTTTGACCATATTTGCGATCGGGCGCTGCGATTCGGGGGCAGGCGGATTAAACTGCGAAGTCTGATATCAGGAGGGTTGAACGATGCCTGAATCCATTCCAATGGATCGTAATCTGGCGTTAGAGGTTGTGCGCGTTACCGAAGCGGCGGCGCTGGCCGCATCGCGGCAGATGGGTCGTGGCGATGAACATGCGGCCGATCAGGTCGCGGTGGATGCCATGAGAAGGGCGCTTAACAGCCTTGCCATAAAGGGCACGGTCGTCATTGGCGAGGGAGAGCGCGATGAGGCGCCCATGCTCTATATCGGCGAAAAAGTCGGTCTGGGTGAGGGGCCTGTTGTCGATATCGCCCTTGATCCCCTGGAGGGGACAACGATTACGGCAAAAGGACTCACCAATGCCCTAGCCGTGGTGGCGATGGCCGAAGAGGGCGGGTTCTTGAATTCCCCTGATGTGTATATGGACAAGATCGCGGTTGGAATCGGCTTGCCGGACCAGATTGTCGATATTGACGAGGAACCAAAGAAAAATCTCAAAAATCTTGCCAAAGCAAAGAAGATGGACGTTTCCGATATCGTCGTCTGTATTCTCGACCGTCCACGTCATGAAGAATTGATTGCCAAGGTCCGCGATGCCGGTGCGCGCATTATGCTGATTTCCGATGGCGATATCAGCGCCGTGATGGCGACGTCCGAGGCCTCAAGCGGGGTGGATATTTATATCGGATCTGGCGGCGCCCCCGAAGGTGTGTTGGCGGCTTCTGCCCTGCGTTGTATCGGCGGTCAGATGCAGGCACGGTTGGTGTTTCGTAACGAGGACGAGAAGGCCCGGGCGCGACGCTGCGGTATCGAGGATTTAAATCGCAAATATGGTCTCTGTGATCTTGCCAGCGGCAATGTGATGTTTGCCGCTACTGGCGTGACAGACGGCAATATGCTGAGAGGCGTGCGGCGGTTCAGCGGGGGTGCGACGACGCATTCCGTTGTCATGCGGTCACAATCCGGTACCGTGCGGTACGTCGAGGCGAAGCATAACTTTAACCGCAAAACCGGGTTCGATCCCGTCGATCGCTGATCGATGACTACCGGCCCCCATGTCTGACGGGAAGACCGAGCCTGCGTTTTTAGGGGTTGAACGGTCGGTTACGGGGAAACGCTGGCATGCGCGCGTCGCCAATGAGCGGCTCGTCATGACATTATGCCAGAAGCTGGAACTGCCGGAACTTGTCGCCCGGGTGGTGGCGGCGCGTGGTATCGGGCTTGATGAGGCCGAGAATTTTCTAAACCCGACCTTGAAAGCATTATTGCCCGATCCGGCGCATCTCATCGATATGGCGCCCGCTGTCGAGCGTATCGTTGCCGCCATCAATAGCGGCGAAACCATCGGCGTCCTGGGCGATTATGATGTGGACGGCGCAACGTCCGCCGCCCTTTTAGTACGGTTTTTCTCTGCCCTTGGCCGGGTTGTGCCGGTTTACATCCCGGATCGCCAGAAAGAAGGGTACGGGCCGAATTTACCGGCTCTCATGAAACTCAAGGAAGAAGGCGCGACTGTCGTCATCACGGTGGATTGCGGCACAACCGCCTATGAGCCGCTTGAGGCGGCCTCCGCGGCGGGGCTGGACGTAATTGTTATCGATCACCATGTGGCCGAAGCCCGGCTGCCGTCTGGGTGTCTGGTGATCAATCCCAATCGGGTGGATGAAACATCGTCCTGCGGCCAGCTTGCTGCGGTTGGCGTGACGTTTTTGACGATCGTTGCCGTCAATCGGGCGTTACGCGATGCCTATTGGTATGGCGAGGGCCACAGCGAACCTGACCTGCGGCTGTGGCTCGATCTGGTTGCCCTCGGCACCATCTGCGATGTTGTCCCGCTGGTGGGGCTGAACCGCGCCCTGGTTACCCAGGGATTGCGGGTGATGGCAGGACGACGAAATGCCGGCATAGCGGCGCTGGCCGATGTGGCCGGTATCGATCGGCCGCTCGATGCCTATCACGCAGGTTTTTTACTGGGGCCGCGGGTGAATGCCGGCGGCCGGGTTGGTGATTCCGGTCTGGGAGTCAGGCTGCTGACGACAGATGATCCGGCCGTGGCGCGACCCTTGGCGGCGCAGCTCGATCAATTGAATCGCGAACGGCAGGAGATCGAACGGGGGGTCCTGGAAGCGGCCATGGTTCAGGCGGAAAACCGACTCGATCCGCAAAGTCCGGTCATTGTTGTGGCCGGTGACGGTTGGCATCCGGGCGTCATCGGCATCGTTGCGGGCCGGCTGCGTGAGAAATTCGACCGACCCAGCTGTGTCATTGCCTTGGAGAATGAGGTTGGGAAAGGGTCGGGGCGTTCGGTGCGCGGCGTCGAACTGGGGCCGGCCATTATCGCCGCCCATCAGGCGGGGCTTCTGATCAATGGCGGCGGCCACGCCATGGCAGCCGGGTTTACTGTCTCGCGCGAAAATCTGACCGGATTTACCGCCTATCTTGAAGACCATATCAGACGGCAACTGGGCAATGAGCCGCTATCGGCCTCGTTGGGATTTGACGGAGTCCTGCACCCGACCGCCGCGACCACGGATATCGTCACCATGCTGGATCGGGTAGGACCCTTTGGGGCGGGAAATTCACGTCCCCGGTTTGCGGTGCCGCAGGCGCGGATTGTGGATGCCGGGATCGTCGGAAAAGACCACGTGCGGTGCATTGTGACAGGCGCCGACGGGGCAGGGCGCTTGAAGGCCATCGCCTTCCGCGCGGCGGATGGGCCGTTAGGCCGGGCCCTGCTCGAAAGCCGCGGGCAGCCGCTTCATCTGGCGGGCCAGTTGCGCGGCGACGAATGGCAGGGAAAAATCACCCCGCAGCTCTTTATCGATGACGCGGCGCCGGCCGCCTGACCAGATTTTTAACGAAAAATCATCGTATTTCGCCCAATTTAACTGCTGGGCAAGGGCCTTCATAGGCAGGGCTTCCCTTGTCTGAGACATTTTGGGGAACTCAGGTTGAGCCGCGGTACATTTAAAATATATTTATTGTCAGGCAGAGCACTGAAAACACCTGATTGGCTCTCGCTGCGTCCTGACGCCCGGTATATCCTCGCGTCGGACCGCACCCTGGCGGAGCGACGTGGTCAGTGAAGGCAAACGAAGGAATTTACCACGGGCTGGCGATGAATACGTCGGATAATCAAAACAACGCGCCTCGTAGCAACGGACGCAACGGTCGCAACAATCGGTCCTGGTGGGACCGGCTTGGCCGGAATATCCGGTATCGTCTGTTTATTCCGCTGCGGCGCGGCATCCATCCGGCAGAGCATAGCGCCCGCGGAGTCGCCGTCGGACTGGCATGGGGGCTGACGCCCACAATTGGCATCCAGATGCCTTTGGCCTTTTTCACCTGGGTGATCGCACGGTATTTGTTCAAATGGAATTTCAGTCTGATTCTTGCGGTGGCATGGACCTGGACCACCAATTTCGTCACTTTAGTCCCCTGCTACTTCCTGTTTTACGTGACCGGTCAGATCATGCTTGGCCGGTTCGATGATCTTTCTGGCTACAAGGAGTTTGAAAAATTATTGGCGAGCATGATGGTCAACGATTCCGCGATGGGCTATCTGGAATTAATTTGGGCCTATACGGTGGCAATATACAAGGCATGGGGATGGCCGCTCGTGATCGGCTGTCTGCCTTGGTCGTTCCTGGGAACTTGGGCCGGGTATGTCTTGAGCCTCAGGTTTATCACCGGCCACCGCGCCAATAAGGCAAAACGCCGGGCCGCCCGGCTGACGGCCGGCAAGGCGAACTCCTGATTTTGGTCTAATTTCGACCAATTTCGATAAACCCCTCTAAAGCAGTTGATTTTACCGGCCGGTGCCGTTACCAAAAGGGCTGTGCGACCCCATCGTCTAGAGGCCTAGGACACTGGCCTTTCACGCCGGCAACACGGGTTCGAATCCCGTT
>JAQBTY010000073.1 GCA_027624735.1 Pseudomonadota bacterium
CAAAGTGATCGAATTAGATCGGAACATGCTCTAGTATCCTGTTTCGGCTTTCGGTTCCTGTAACAGCCTGTTAAATCGTTTTCATGAGTATCGATGATCCGATAAACGCCTATCGTGCCCGTGTCGCGGCCGGCGAGATCCATCCCGATCCCGGCCAGGAGCACGTGGTCGACAGGCTGCAATCCCTTCATTCGGCGTTGCGGGAGAGGCAGGAGACCGTTCCGGTTTTGCAACGCCTTTCCCGTATTCTGGGATCGGATCGTCAGGGGTCCGATCGACCGAAGGGTCTGTATATTTATGGCCCGCCCGGACGCGGAAAATCCATGTTGATGGATTTGTTTTTTGAATCCGCTTCGGTCGAAAACCGCCGTCGTGTCCACGTCCACCCCTTCATGCAGGAAATCCATGCCCGCCTTCACCAATGGCGGCAGGAAGGGCCGGTCAGCCGGAATCAGGATCCTTTGTCCCGCCTCGCGGAAGAGATCGCAGAAGCCAGCCCGTTACTGTGTTTCGACGAATTTCAGGTTGAGGCGGTGGCCGACGCGATGATCGTGCGGCGGTTATTCGAAGCCGTCCTGGATCTTGGAGTCACGATCGTGGCGACGTCCAACACGGCGCTGGACGATCTTTACGCCGGTGGTTTGCAGCGCGAGCGGTTTTTGCCTTTTATCGATCTTCTCAAGCAACGCATGGATGTGGTCCAGCTTGGCGGTGAAACGGATTACCGGCGGGACCGGCTAAAATCCGTCGGTGTATACCACGCACCGCTGGGACCTGAATCCGCGGCCGCGCTTGATAATGTTTTTGAGCGATTGACCGACGGCGCGATTGGCGAACCCGAAATCATCTCCGTGCAGGGGCGCGTTATTGCGGTGCCGCGACAGGCGCGCGGTGTCGCGCGATTCTGTTTCGCGGATCTGTGCGAGCAGCCTCTGGGACCGGCCGATTACTGGTCTATCGCCTGTCAGTACCAGACGGTTATACTTTCCGATATCCCGCAACTTTCAGCGCGGGAGAGAAATGCGGCCAAGCGGTTTGCAACGCTGATTGAGACCCTGTACGAGCAGCGCACCAAGCTGGTCTGTTCCGCCGCTGCGCTGCCCGACCAGCTTTATGTCGAAGGCGACGGGTCGGCTATTTTCACCCGTGTGGCCTCCCGCCTTGAAGAAATGCAATCGGAAGATTACCTGTCCGAACCGCACCGCCCGTCGACCGGGCGGGTTGCGGCGTAAATCAGGTCGGCGGGATTTCGGGCGCGGTCCAAGGCTTGGTAAGCACGCTGTCGCGTTTTGGGGCTAGGAAGATGGCGGGTTCCCGCGCCGCTTCGGCAGCGTCATCGGGCGGCAAATCGTCCCGCCATTTGCTGCCAACGTAACGGCAGCCGGTAATGCCGTCGGATCGATCGGAAGCCAGCCAGATGGCCGCCGGAACAATGATTTCCGCCGGGAAGTAATTTTTTCCGGTATCGGCGGCGCGGGCGCGAACGGCCGGCAGGACGAAGGCTGTGTCAACCGACCCCCCCGGCGCCAGGCTATTGACCGTCACGCCGGTCTCAAGCAAATCCTGGGCCCAGGCCAATGTCATGGCCTCCAGCGCGGCCTTGGTCGGGCCATAGGGTGAATTCAGCGGACGGTGCATGGAATCGCGGGATTTGCTCACATTGATAATTCTTCCCCAGCCCTGTCGTCTTAAATGAGGCGCGACGGCATGGGCCATCAAAAAGGGGCCGTTGATGTTGGTGTCGACAATTTCGGTCCATCCATCGGTGTCCGCTTCCCAGAACGGAATCCTGTCGTCGCCGATAAAATTCTGTCCTTTGCCGGCGTTATTGATCAGGACGTGGACGGCGCCGAATTTGTCGACCGTTTCTTTGACCGCCCGTTCGCAATCGGCGCGGCTGGTGACATCGGCGACCAGTGGCAGCGAATGGCCTTCGCCGGCGATCTGGTCAATTTCCCTGGCGACCTCCCGCACTTGATCGGGCGATCTTGCTGCGGTGATGATGACGCCTTTCGCGCCGGAACGGGCGAACCCCAACGCCATTGCCCGGCCCAATCCGCGGCCTCCGCCGGTGACAATAATGACTTTATCTTTTAATTCTGCGCTCATTTCCGGCGTGCCCTTAGTCGCGATGGATAGATTTCCATAATAGCGGCGCGGCGCAGACCGCGCCAAGGAGGTGCAGGGATGCTTGCTATCCAACCCCGGATGGTTGAGAACAGGATAAAATTGGGAGAGGCGCAGTTGATCCGATGGCCATAGATTTTGAGTCGAATCCGTTCTGGGATTATTCGTTAAATGTTTATCGCCGCGACGGTGTTTCCCCAGCCCTGATAAATTTCCAGGATCGTCATAATCTCGACGTCAATATCCTGCTCCTGTGTCTGTGGATGGGGTATAGCGGGCGCGGCGAGCTGGACGATGCCGACTTTAGCCACGTGCTCCGCGTTTCCGCCAATTGGAATCCCGAAATTGTGTGCGCCATCAGGGATGTTCGCATACGCCTTCGCCAGGAAATCGCCTTGGTGCCGAAGGAATTGAGTGACGCGGTTCGCAAAAAACTGTTGGAACTCGAGATCGAGTGCGAACACGTCGAGCAATTGTCGCTGGCCACGGGGTTAACGCAGAAAGAACCCCATGGGGGCTCGTCGGAGGAGAAGCTGAGGGATTGCGGTCTTAATCTAAAATCCTACTTTGACCGTAAGGGATGCATTCTCGATGCGGACGACCGGCGCGAATTGCTCGCCATATTGTGGGCTGCCTTTGACGATTTGAATGCGGACAAGATTCGGCCCTTCTGTGAGGAAATTTTCGCGTGAGTTCGCGGGGAGACAGATCGCATATGCGTCACAAGGCTTTCATTGGCAGAATCGCCACCGGCATTTTTGTGGCGGTCCTGTTAACGGGATGCGCCGAGGTGATTTCCGGCGATGCGCAAAGGGTAAGCATCAGTACCGGTTTTCTTGGAGAATATGCGCCTGGCACGCGCGAATGGTTGTCGTGGCTGCAGGCCCGCGACCATTGTGCGCTGCATTCCAAATCTCCTGAAATCGAAGACCTCAAGGGATCGGTCGCCCTGTATAAATGCGTCGCGGACAAATAAGGCTCCGAAGGGGCGGCCGTCAGGCCGGTCCTGTTCCTGTTTGAACCGGGGCATGATGACCTGATAGAATGGGTGCTCTATATAAATACTGTGCGCCGCCGATAAATTCGGCGATATAAGCCACATTCTATTACCCGAGCCAGCCAGGTATTGATGACAGGAGACAGGAAAAAAGCCGCTGCCGACCCGGTTGCAGCTCTCCTCGACGTGGATCGCGCCGCCTATGAGATGCGCCGCGGCCGATTGGTTCTCGTCAGCGACGACGCGGGCCAGTCCGTGCTCGCTGTCTCCGCCGAGGCCGCGACCGAGGATTCCATAGCGCGTCTGTTTTTTCTCGCTGGTGTCGAGCCGGACCTGGCCATTACGCACAATCGGGCCAAAATCCTGAAAGTGCCGCTTTATACCGATGACATTGTGTTGTTGCCGTTTCCCCGCCGGCTGGCGGCGAACATGGCGCGGAGCATCGCCGATCCCACTTCCGATCTTGCTCACCCGCTGCGTGGGCCGTTCAGGGCCAAACGGGATCCCGTGTCGACGGCAAGTGTCGCCGCGGTACAGCTCGCCAAGGTCGCCCGGTTGCTGCCCTCGGTGGTGCTTGTGACAGTTCCGCCCGCGAAAATGAAAAATCTGGGCGACAGCAAGATCGCGACCGTCGGTGCCGCCGATGTCCTTTCCTACGAGCTAGGGACCGCCGGCGCATTGCGGCAGGTCACGGCTGCCCGCGTGCCTCTGGAGGATGCGGAAGACGCACGCATCCTCGCTTTTCGGTCCCCCGATGGCGGCCGTGAACATCTCGCCATCGTGATCGGCCAGCCGGCGACGGATACCCCCGTCCTGACGCGGCTGCATTCGGAATGCTTTACGGGCGACCTGGTGGGATCGCTCAAATGCGATTGCGGCCAGCAGCTTCGCGGCGCCATCTCACAGATCGGGAAAGAGGGGGCGGGAATCCTGCTCTATCTACGCCAGGAGGGCAGGGGCATCGGGCTGATCAACAAGCTGCGCGCCTACGCGCTGCAGGATCAGGGGTACGATACGGTCGAAGCCAATGAGCGGCTCGGGTTCGAATCCGATGAGCGTGTTTTTCTGCCTGCCGCCCGTATCCTGCAGCAACTGGGATACAGAAAGGTCCGCCTCATGACCAATAACCCCGACAAGGTGGCAGCGCTCGAACAATATGGCATCGAGGTCTCCGAACGGGTGCAGCATGCCTTCCCGTCAAATGACCATAATGAATTCTATCTCTCGGTGAAAAAGGACAAGAGCGGCCATTTGCTGTGATCGCGGCCTGGAATGAGTAAAAAAGCCCTGCCCAAATATTACGGGACGGGGCTATCTACTTCCAGTGCGGTCTCACGAGACTTCACGGTGATTTCGTAACCGCGGATGCGTTTGTCAGGCCGGTTGAAGATAGTCAGCGTTTCTTCGCAGCTAACTTGAAGGGTGTTAAAGATAATTTCTAGGCACCCTGCTTCATTTCCCAGGCAAGCGCGGTGCGGATAATTTCGTCGAGTGCGCTGTGTGCCGGCGTCCACCCCAACGTTTCGCGGGCGACAGTGATGTCGGCCACCAATCGCGCCGCGTCGCCCGGCCGGCGTGCGATAGTCTGCGACGGCACTGCTTGGCCGCAGACATGGCTTACTGTTTTCAGCACTTCGCGTACCGAAACCCCCTGACCGGCGCCGAGGTTCAGCTGAGGCGGTAGTCTGCCGTCTAGTAGCCGCCTTAAGGCGCGCACATGGGCGTCGGCCAAGTCAGTGACGTGGACATAGTCCCGCTGGCAGGTGCCATCCGGTGTCGGATAGTCATCGCCGAAAATGCTGAGCATCGGTCCATGACCGATCGCCGCCCGGATCGCCAGCGGCACCAGATGAGTCTCCGGGTCGTGCGATTCTCCTATTTCACCGTCGGCATCAGCGCCGGCGGCGTTGAAATAGCGTAGCGACACGGTGTGTAGCCCATAGGCCGATGAAAAATCAGCTAACATTTGTTCGACCATGCCCTTGCTGCGGGCGTAAGCGCTGAGAGGGCTAAGCGGAGTCTGTTCGGTGATCGTTTCCGTGTCGACATCACCATAGACGGAGCAGCTACCGGAGAACACTATCGCGTCCACGCTGGCGGTTACCATGGCCCGCAGCAGGTTCACTGATCCGACGACATTGTGCAGATAGTACTTGGCGGGGTCTTCCACCGACTCGCCAACAGAGGCAACACCGGCGAAATGCATTACCGCGACCGGCGCATGGGCAGCCATCGCAGCCGCGAGCGCGCTCTCGTCAAGCAGACTGCCGCGGATCAGCGGCCCCCACTGCACCGCGCGCGCGTGGCCGGTGGACAGGTCGTCGAACGTGACCGGTAGGTAGCCGGCGCCGCGCAACGCCTTGCAGGTGTGGCTACCAATAAAACCCGCGCCGCCAGTGACCAGAACCGTATCCATGGCGTTAAACCTTTACCGCGATCCGGCCGGTGCCGTCGATGCGGCAGAGTAGGGGGAAGACCGACGCTTGGGCGAAGTATTCATCGACGGCCAGCCTTGCCCCGTCCCAATCACCGTAATCGTCGATGATCAGGACCCCGCCTGATTCCAGGCGTGGGTATAAATGGTCCAGTTCATGACGGGAAGATTCGTACCAGTCGGTATCCAGCCGCAGTAACGCTATTTTCCCGGGCGCGGCTTTCGGCATGGTTTGCAATATGTCACCCGCGATCAGATTGAAGCGGTCGAACGGGTAGCCGGTGGAGCGGATATTATCCTCCACGTCCAGCCGGGAAGCGAAGGCGCGAACAATAGAATCGTCACCGCCCGCGGCGAGTTGCTCGGCCGCCGTACCGCGCGCATTGCGGTCCTCAACACCCGGCTCGGTCATCCCGGCGAAAGTGTCATAAAGCCAGATGCGCCGGTCCGACACACCGAAATGCTGCAAGGCCAACGCCATCATCATCACGCTGCCGCCACGCCACACCCCGCATTCAACGAAATCGCCCGGCAAGCCTCGCTTCACAATGTACTCAACCGACTTGTACAAGCCGAAAAGTCTCTCTTTGCTTGTCATCGAGAAGGGTTGGCAACGCCGATAAAGCGCCTCAAAATTTAGGTCGCGTTCGATGTCCGGGATACGTCGAACCTTTGCCTTCTTTAGGCCGATCCGAACCAGAAATTTTGAAAATAATGCCATTGACCAGCCGATGTCGAACGCTACAGTCCGATCTTCATCCGGTGCAACGCGTTGATTTGATTCATGATTGCGTACATATATTCGCTCAGCGGGCCAAATATAGTCGAATGAAGAATAAAGTCACAATCGTTTCCGCCGCTGACAGCCATTATTTCGATCTGCTCAAAGGACTAATCTCTTCCATTCGGCGCGCGCCTGAGGGGAACGACATCGCTATCTCAATTCTTGATGTTGGCCTCTCGGGTGAACAGATCGACTGGATAAAAAAACAGAACGGCAATGTCGTCGAGCCAGGATGGGATTTTAACATTCCTCCATGGATGGCGCCGCCGGCACATTTTCGAGCGCTACTCGCGCGCCCCTTTATTCCCCGTTATTTTCCCGGCTACGACATTTACCTGCACGTTGATTCGGATGCCTGGATTCAAGATTGGTCGACGGTGGAAATCTACCTTGATGCGGCAGCGCGCGGCTGTCTTGCCATCACTCCTCAGATAGACCGTGCTTATAATACTTTCTACAAGCGTGCAAAGCGTCTCGGTCGGACGCAGAACTTCAAGAGTTTTCTGTGGTCCTATGGCAGGAGACGTGCCGACCGGCTGGGTCGCAATCCCATCCTCAATTGTGGTGTTTTCGCGTTGCCTGCGGATTGCGAACATTGGGGTTTGTGGGCGCAGGCTATCGACCGCGCTTTGCAACGGCGTACTGTTTTTCGGCGCAAAGGGTGGCCAAATCTACATTTCAAACTTGTAGAGCAAACCGCGATGAATTACGTGGTCTTCCATGATCGCGCGCCCGCCACTTTTCTGCCAGCATACTGCAATTGGTTCTGCGCGCTCGCGGCTCCAAAGTTCAACCAGGACAGCAGGCTTCTGGTTGAACCGCATGCACCCTATCATCCGATCGGCGTCGTACATCTCGCCGGCGAAGATTTCCAGAACAGATTGTTTTCTCTTGAAACCATCAACGGAGACAACGTTACAACTCGCCTCCGATATGAAGATGTGACTTCATTGACCACGGGCGAGACCGTAATTTGAACATTACGCGGGTCGGGGTGACTATATCCCAGAGACGAAAAAAAACTGGCGCGGAGCGGCAAGTTTTAACGAGGCTGCCTGTTCTGCGAATAAACGTGTGAAAGCGAAACGAATATGGTGATCGACCGGCTCATAAAGTTTTACAAGGATCGCGAATTTGACGTGGCTACCGGCCTGAACCCCTGCCACTTTGGCGGGCATCCCTACGCCCCCTTCACCTGGCTGATCAAAGACGGCCGGAACTACACCAACGGCCTTGGAATCGCGCTGCAAGAGATTTATTTTCTGGAAAATCTGTGTGCGGCCCATCGCCCCCATAGTATTTTCATTATCGGCAATTCATTCGGATGGAGCACTCTGGCGCTGGCCCTCATAAACCCTGAGGCGCAAATCCTGGCTATAGATGCCGGCTTTGACGGAAATTCATTTGAAGGGCTGGAGCTTACCAATGAGATAGCGGAACAAGCCGGGCTTCAGGTAAGAGCCGTCAAGGCGGTTTCGCCGCAGGATGTGGATGCGGTGATGAAAGAGCATTTGAACGGCTCGACTGATTTCGATTTCGTCGACGGTTTGCATACGAACGATCAGATCGTCATCGATTTCGAGGCAACACGTGGCTTTCTCCACGATGACGGTGTTATGGTTTTCCACGATGTGCACGAGGCCAAGATGCGGGAAGGGTTTTCCCAGATTGAGGCCGTCTGGCTGGGAGAGTCTCGCGTCCTCATGGCCACCCCTTCCGGCATTGGCGTGCTATTCCCGTCTTCGGTCGATCCAGCGGTGAAGCGGGTGATCGAAGCGTTCTCTCCCAGCGATGAGACCATCGCCTTCATGGAGCAACAGGTTTGGAATAGACGGCACCGTCATCTTGCCCGATGGAAACGTTCATTCAACAAGCGAATTGGAAAGCGGTCCACGGGATAATGGCCGGCAGGACGGACGAAGGTGATTAGGCGCTATTCTCCGGATCGCCGGCGGTCATATATTCCCATAGCCGTTCATAAATCCTGCCGGTACCGGTAGCCCGAACGGCCGCTTGCTCGTCCGTAAAGCATACGGAGTTTGCCGTGGCGCCGGCGGCCATCACGGCGAGTTCCGTGCCGGCGGATTCTTCCAGGTAGAAGGCCATGACGATAGATTCTTCGACGGAAGGTCCCACGCATACGGCGCCGTTGCCGCGCATGACGATGGCCCGTGCGTCGCCCAACCGTGCCGCGAAGGCAATAGCCTGTTCATCCGACCTGATCAGCAAGGGATCGTCCCACAGGGGCGGCTGCGGGTGGAAATAGGCGCCAAACCCTATTCTTGCTTGTGGCGTTCTTTGAAAGGTGGAGAGCGTCAAGACGTTGCGCGGAAACACCCGGCAGACGCCGTTTACATCCGGTCTCGCCGCATAAATGCGTTGATGGCAGCGCACCTCACCCAGGACATTGTCCGGCAGCGCGCCGTCGATGGGCACTACATCGCCGTCTTCGCCTTCTTCAATCAGGCCCATGGGTTTCGGGGCGCATACGAGAAATGTATTGTCATCCAGGCGCGCGCTCACATGGCCATAGGCATGAACCAGATTATGTCTGGCGAGCGCCCGCGCCGCCAACCGCACCCGGCGCTGGGTGTCCAGGATGGGTTCGCCGACGAAGCCAAATTCTGATCCCGGAGCAGCCGCCACAATGATCAGTTCCGGAATTCGGGAATATCGGGTTTGGCGCCCCAGACGCAAAACGCATCGGGGGTAAAGGGAAACTGCCGCGGCCGATAGTTCGGATCGTCGATAATTCGGACACCGTTGGA
The DNA here is from genome assembly GCA_027624735.1 of Pseudomonadota bacterium. Lineage (GTDB taxonomy): Bacteria > Pseudomonadota > Alphaproteobacteria > MPNO01 > UBA2964 > JAQBTY01. The sequence goes on from JAQBTY010000073.1 coordinate 9,111, forward strand.
ATATTCGTAGATCATGCCGTCCGGTCCCTCGAAATACAGAAATGTCGCGCCGGATGTGGCGTGGCGTCCCGGGCCGAAAACGATCTTCACCTGCTGCGACGTCATGAAATAAAACGATCGCATGACGTCATCCAGCGCTTCGACCTGGAAATTGATGTGCTGGATGCCGGGCCGGTCCGCGGGAAACAAGGCTATCCGGTGATGCACGGCGTCGAATGAAAGCAGCCCGGCATCCCCGATCCAGTCATTGGGCCGGATATTAAAATAGGTCGTCCAGAAGGCTTCGTCGCGCCGGGCATCCGTGGTTCTAAGACCGACATGGCTGAATTCCGTAATGCCCGCGTCGCGGGACGGAAAATAACGCCGCGTCGCCTTATGAGGGCGGACCGCCAAATCGAATACATTGCCGCTCGGGTCCTGGAACGAAATAAACGCCAGAACCCGCCGGTCAGCGCATTCTTCCCCGTCACCATGACGCACCGTGAAACCCGCGGCGGACAAGTCCGAATAAGCCGTTTCCAGCGCGCGCTCGTCGGTGACTTCGAACCCGAGGACATGATCCTTGGGATCCCCTGAAATATAGCAGAGGTCGTGATCCCGAACACCGCAGCGTACATAAGCGCGGTCGCCGTCGCGCCGCACCAGCTGCAGGCCCAGTTTCTCGGTGGCGAATTGAAACGTCGCGTCCAGATCTTCCGTGCCGAGTCTGGCGTAACAGAGGTCAAGAATTTTTATCATCGGGTGACATGATACGTGTCATTGGGTTCCATACAAGTCCCATGGCGGAAGCAATTAATTTCTATCCACTAGGGTAGTAGGGTTGGGGAAACAATAAATAGTACAAGCAGCCGAAATTATACCGCCGCTAACGCGGAGCCAATCCGGCGGCGAGCAACAAATATGTACTGGTAGCGGCCGTAACAGAGCGGTCAAATGATCCGGTTTTGCCCGCTGCGACTAGGGCCTATTACAGGGCGCCGGCTGAAATTCTATGCCTAAGGCCCTGTAATTCATCGCGTAAGGCTTCAATTTCGCGCAATTCGCGGGTCAAATCTTCATCATCATCATCATCATCATCATCATCATCGTCTAAGGTTTCGTCATTGGCCGCCGATTGCGTTTCCAGAAATTCCTCGCCAACCGCGTTCTCTATCCGGGCAATCAGATTACGGATACCAGGACTTGCCGGTGCGCTTCGGTCGACCTTCGATGCAATCACTGGCGGCATGTCGTCGACAAATTCGTCGTCGTCGGCGCTGTCAATTGTCCGCTCTATCGCAGCCAGTAAATCATCGTGGAAGCTCGGGCTCGCCGGTGAATTCAACAGGGCGGTGACAGTCTCCGGTTCTGGCCGGTGATTGGATATGGCCAATTTAGACGAATTTTTCGTCTTCTGAATTTCCTCTTTGTTATTGGACAATAATTGCCCGGCCATCATTTTGATTTGTGGCACGGTTTCGTCCGCCATGCTGTCCAATCCACTTTCGACCGCCAATAAAAGGCTATGCACCATTTTCAGCAAATCATTCCGCGAATCATCCAGCTCCGCGACCTGGTCGCGAAGTTTGACGATTTCCGCGCTTTGATCCTGGAACCGGTCTCTGATTTGCTGCCAGGTTTCCATGAGCGCGGTACTTTCTCTTTCGCGCGCGCTGTGGGCCTTCTTGAGCCGCAAGTCTATAAGTGCGACTCTTTTCTTTAATCCGTCCATTTCGGCCATCGTAAATTGTCCCCCGCCATGAATTTTCTGTCCCCACAAAGCTATCGTCCAAGCGGTTTACAGTTTGTTAACGCTACCAAGCCGAATGCGATTTTTGTTAATATAACGATTCCGGTGGATCCGGGGCGCGCCCCCTGTGTGCCAGGTGTTAAATTCCTCCCACTAGGTTATCTTTCCGCGGACCATGGCCGCACTGTCTAATTTTCAACTTTTCATCCTAACGATTTTCCTGGTTTCGTTGGCGGGTGGCTTGACCTGCATGATGAAACGGCTCGGCATAATCGATCGGCCCAATCACCGATCCTCCCATGTGCGTCCCGTGCCAAGGTCCGGCGGCGTGGCCATTGTCATAACAACCTATGCCGGTGTGCTAATCCTCTTTTGGTTCCAGGGTTCATTGCCGGCGGCTACGTTCCAGCTTGCCGGAATCGGTATCGGCGGATTCATGCTCGCTTTTGCGGGGTTGCTCGACGATCTGGGCCGGCTGGGCTCTTTCAAGTCAAAACTCCTGCTGCAAGCCCTGGGGTGTGGTGTGTTGTTCCCGTTTGGCGTGGTCGTGGAGACGCTGCCGGTGCCAGTGTTGGGGGAACTATCACTTGGCTGGCTGGGATATCCCGTCACCGTCTTGTGGGTATTGGGCCTGACAAATATTTTTAATTTCATGGATGGTTTGGACGGCCTGGCCGCGGGAACAGCCATGGTCGTCGCCGGGATGATGGTCATGCTCACGGCGGGCGGCCCACCAGGATCATCGGGGTTGATCTACCTGGTCCTGTTTGCGTCGATCCTTGGATTTTTGATCTTTAATTTCCCGCGGGCGCAGATTTTTCTGGGTGATGTGGGCAGTCAGTTTCTCGGGTTTGTGTTCGCGGCCTTGGCTGTCGTCCTGGGGGCGCATTACGATCCCGCCAGTGTGCCCATGCTGATTGTGCCCCTGCTATTCTTTCACTTTATTTTCGATACGGTTTTCACCTTTTGCCGGCGTTTGCTGGCGCATGAAGATGTAACACAGGCCCATAGGTCCCATTTGTATCAATTGCTGAACCAGGCCGGTCAGTCGCACGTCCGTGTCAGTATACTCCATTTCGCGATAGCGCTTGCTCAAGGCGGCGGCGCTTATGTCATGCTGCGGCTGCCGGCAATCCATCAGTGGGGCGTCTTCTTGCCGTTTTTGGCCTTGGAGACAGTGTATGCGGTGTTGGTCATGAAAACAGCGGGTCGCCGTGGCCTACTCGACTGAACCCGGCCGGAGCCGGTATAGTTTGTCCATGAGTTCAAAATAGAGGAGGCGAGAATGGCGCGGGAATTTGAAGATCACTGCTGGAAAGACGTGATCGATGACGAAACCCTGGAAATCTACGAAGCCTATGAGCGCGAGGTGTTTGTCGGACCCCGGCCGGCGGTTCTCCTGGTCGACGTCTATAAGGAAAGCTACGAAGGCGGCGCGACGCCTGTATCGGAGGTAATCAAGGAATATCCCAGTTCGTGCGGCGAGCGGGCCTGGGCGATGGTCGAGCCCGCGCAAAAACTGATCGCGGCGGCGCGCGCGGCGGGGCTCCCCATCATCTATAGTACGGGCGATACGCGGAGCCAGGCTCAGCGCGGGAAACCAACCAACAGGCAGCGCCATCGCGACGCGGACGATGCCTACGAGATTTTGGAAGAATTGGCGCCAGGCCCTGACGATCTGATTGTTTACAAGCAACGGGCCAGCTGCTTTTACGGCACGCCGCTGGTTTCCCACCTCACGTCCCTGGGTGTCACCAGCCTGATCATGGGCGGCGGAACGACGAGCGGCTGTTTAAGGGCCGGCGTTCAGGATGCAAAAGCGAACGGCTTCCATGTGACGTTGGTGGAAGAGTGCTGCTACGATCGCACCGCGATAAACCACAAAGTCAATTTGTTCGACATGCATCATAAGTATGCCGATGTGATGCATCTGGATGAGGTTCTGGAGCATTTGCACGGCAATAACGAAATCCGCGCCGCGCGATAATCCGCGCGATATTCAATATTTGGGGCTGGCCGAGATAAACTGCTTATTTTTCGTCCGACTCGTCATCTTTCGAGGGCGAAAAATACCCGGCGCCAGCTAAACCGCCGAGGCGCGTCAATAATTCCCGGACACCCACCGGACCGCTTTCAGGAAAATCAGTCAACGCCCTTGCTTCGGCGAAACGTTCAAACCGGCCCAGCAATTCTTCGATGCCGATCGCGCCCACGGGCGGCGGGTCAATGGCTACAGCCTGCTTGCGAAGGGATTGGCCTTCCGGATCATTCTCGATAATCGGCGGCGGAACATTGGGTAATTTTTCTGGGAAAGCCATTTGGGTCTCTGACCTGATTGATCCTTGAGGGCGCTTGACGCGGCATGCGGCGAGAACGCCGCCGGTCATCAGCTACCTGACAACAGAGAGCCGCTGCCCACGGGACAGCAGCCGATCCTGCCATCAAGGATATGGCAAATTCCGTTAAGATTGTATTGACGGATAATACCAGGGGTCGCTGATACAAGCCAATTCAACAGGCAAAACGATTCCGTCCCAAAGGGAAGAATCTTATTCCGAAACGGTCAATCCTATACACGCTCGGTCGGCGCCAGGGTCTCGCCCCACTCCTTCGGGATTGCTCCTGTTTCGAGCCCCCGGCTCAGGAAATAGCGCCACAGCTTCACGGCGTGTTTGTCCCGCTTGAAATTAGCCGCGAATTCGGCGGTTTCTTCGGGCGACAGCGGTATGGGTTTGCCGACTTGCGCCGAATCGTACATCGCTTTTGCGTTTTCATCAAAATGCACCGCGTCAACCATGAGGGCGGGAATGTTTTCCGACACGATCACCGCGCCATGCGACCGGAGCATCACGGCGTTGTGGTTGCCCAGCGTCCGGGTCATCGCCTCTCCGCGCTCCTTGGTATCGATGTGCCACGATTCCGGGTGCGTTGGGATGCCGCTGGCCCATCGATAGGCATGGTTTTTCATGGGTTTAAGCTCGATGCCCTCGGTCATCGTAAAGAGCGTCGCTATTTCCGGGTGATAGTGAAGGACGGCATTGACATCGTCGCGCGCCCGCAGGACTTCCGAGTGAATCTCAACCTCGTTGACCGGCCGTCCCTCCGAAGGGCCGTCGAGAACATTGCCGTCAAGGTCCACGATGAATAGGTCTTCCGGTGAAAGATCGTTCCGGCTTGCGTCAAAGGACTGGATCAGAAGACTCTCCCTATCCGGCAGGCGAACGCTGACGTGGCCGCTGTATCCCAGAATCCCCTCGTTATTCAGTAATCGAGTACAGGCCGCCACCTCGATTTTAAAGCGCTCAACCGTTGAATTTGACAATGTATCGGGCATGGTAAGTCCTTCTGTCCATATCTATCCGCGGATATCCCGTATCCCTACGGCATATACCGGCTTTTTTGAAGTGTCGTGAACACGCCGTCCTCTGTCAAGGCGAGCGTCTGGGGCAAGGCTATGCCGCCAGGGGCTGCCAATATGGCTTTCGGGGGAGAACAGGGGCAATCGGGACTGGATCAGTCTAGATTCCGGCGCCCGGTTGTTCCTTCACCGAATATTTACCAAATATATGCGATCACTTAACCCGAATTATTCACGGTGCGGCGTTTAATGGTTGGTGAGCATGGATTAACCTGTTGAGATTCT
>JAQBTY010000074.1 GCA_027624735.1 Pseudomonadota bacterium
GGGGGAGGTTAGGAGGGGGGTGCGCGTCGTCTGACGCGCAAAAAAGCCATTTCCAAAATTAAACCGGACACCAGTGGCCATGGGCGTGAAGCGCACTTGGGCCCGGTAATGACGAAAATAATATTGTTGGCGCCAGAGCTATTAAACCGGACGGTACTACAACTCCACCCCGTCGTCGGGGAGCCGGGCGCTGAGTTGCTGTAGCAGTTCCAGCCGGTCGCCCAGGACCCAGGCGTTGCTGATGAGGTTGTCGCGGAACACGAAGATGGCGGTGCCGATATAGCGGATCGCCCGACCGGTGGGTTCGATGTCGAAAATTTCGCCCAGGTGAGTGCCGCGGTAGGTCAGGCAGGCGGCGACCTTGTCGCCCTCGGCGATCAGCACTTCGATACTGTTGGTGAAGTCGGGGAAGGCGGCGCGCACCATTTCGGCATAATCGATAAAGCCCTGATGGCCGTTGTTCTCAGCCCCCAGTGAGCCGTGAAAGGCGACGTCGGAGGTTAGAATTTCACCGATTATAGCATAATTCCAGCTGTTCCAGAGCTCCTCATAGAAGCGCCGCACCGTCTTTTTTTGGTCTGCAATTATTTGATTCACGTTATTTTCCTGCGCGAAGGCGCTTGTCGGCGTCCCACATTGGTTTATCATATGGGGAAATACTTGGCCCGCAATAAGGCGGGTGCGCAATGGAGAGCTTCATCATGGATAGTGGCGTCGAACAAACCCGCGAACTTCCGCAACAGATTACCATCGATACCGACACACGCGATATCCTCGCGCGCGAAACGAAATACCAGATCCAGCATGGCTTCCGCGACTGGACCATCGTCGATGTGGACGCGCACCATTCGGAAATGAGTTCCTGGCGCGAGGTGATCGAATATCTCGACGATCCCATCCTCAAACATTACGCCCAGGAATTCCAGTCGCGCACCGGCGGCGCGCCCGGCCTGTCTAACAATGTGCCGGGTCTGCGCTACCAGGATGTGGGCGGCCGCATTCCCCATCAGCAGCAGATCGCGGAGGCGGTTGAAGACACCAGTGTGCATCGCGATGTGACCCTGGTGCGGCGCTCCATGGAAGCCATGGGGGTCGATTACCAGATTCTGTTCCCCGGCAATTTGCTGTCGCTCGGCACCCACCCGCAGCCCCGGGTCGAGGCGCAGCTGTCGTACGCCTATAACCGCTGGGTGTGCGAACGCATTCTGCCGGCGGACGACCGGGTCAAGTCGCTTATGTACCTGCCGATTTCCGAGCCCGATGTCTGCCTCAAGATGATCGAGGAGTTCGGCGAGAACCCGAATGTCGCGGGCTTCATGATCACGTCGATCCGCTACAAGCCGGTGCATCACAATTCGTACATTCCGATCTATCGCGCCTTGGAAGAACGCAATCTGCCGCTGGCCTTCCATGCCGGCCTGACCTGGGGTGACGACTGGATGAAACAGCTCGATCTGTTCATCTCCATGCACGCGATTTCGTTCGTGCTGTGCAACATGGTGCATCTTACCAACTGGCTGGTGCACGGCATGCAGGAGCGGTTCCCCGACCTCAAGGTAATGTGGATCGAATCCGGTCTCACCTGGCTCGCCTTCATCGGGCAGCGGCTCGATTCCGAATATATGATGCGCCCGTCGGAAGCACCGCTCCTGAAGAAGCTGCCCAGCGAGTACATGCGCGACATGTTCTACACCTGCCAGCCGATCGAAACGTCCAACATGGGGCTTACCGAGCAGACCTTCAAAGCGGTCGATGCCGGCAACCAGTTCCTGTACGCGTCGGATTGGCCCCATTGGGATTTCAACGCGCCGAGCACCATCTACGATCTGCCGTTCCTGAGCGAGCAGGAAAAGAAGAACATACTGGGCGAAAATGCCGTCAAACTGTTCGGCATCGACGTCAAGAACAAGAAATTCTGATTGGGGGAGAGAGAGTTACATGTCTGATCTTTATGTTGGGCGCGAAGAGGATTTCGAGAATCGCGGCCGGAAAGTGATCGTCAGCGGCGATCTTGAAATCGGCGTGTTTTTTGTCGATGGGGAGTTCTTCGCCTATGAAAACAAATGCGTTCATCAGGGCGGACCGATCTGTCAGGGACGCATCCTGAACCGGGTGGTGGAGCTCATCGCCGACGACAGGACCAGCCAGGGACTTGCCTGGTCGGAAGAAGACGTTCACATCGTCTGCCCCTGGCACGGCTACGAATTCAACATCAAGACCGGCGTTCATCCCGGCAACAAAAATGCCCGGCTGCGGCGTTTCGACGTGAAAATCGCCGGCGGGGAAGTCTATGTCGTCACCTGATGGCGTAAGCGATCCGGCGGCGGCGGCGTTCGATGCGGCGCTAAAGGCGCTTACCGATGGCAAGACCGAGGATGTCTCCGCCGAGACCGTCCAGAAGCTTCTCACCGCCGGCGCCAAGCTCTATTGCCGCAAGCTCACCGAAGAAGATTCCTATTTCCCGCCGTTCCGGGCGGAAGACGGGGTCACGGCCACCGAAGCGGTGGTGGCCATCGCCGAAATGATGCGCGCCGCCGATCTCAACACATTCGATCTCGCCATGTGGATGTCCCGCCCGCACAGCGAGTAGGGAACTCCGTGGCGGGAACGGGCCGGTCTCAGACCGGCCCCTACGCATACAATAGGGAATGTAGGGGCGGGTCTCAGACCCGACCGGGCAACGCAATAATCCTATCTCGCCATTGGCCCGCCGGGCCAAGTTGCGTATATTCCCGACACCTTCTAACAGACCTGAGGAATATCCAATGTCTCCTGCCGACGCGGCTGCTTCAGACGGCCCGAAACTGAAAAAATGGGCCCGGTTCAACTGGGAAGATCCCATGTTGTTCGAAGACCAGCTGACCGAAGAGGAAAAGCTGGTGCGCGACAGCACGCGCCAGTATGCCCAGGAAAAACTGATGCCGCGCATCCTCGAGGCCAACCGGCACGAGACGTTCGACCGCGACATGTTCCATGAGATGGGCGCGCTCGGTTTGCTCGGCTCCACGCTGGAGGAAAAATACGGCTGCGCCGGCGTCAACTACGTGAGTTACGGCCTGATCGCGCGCGAGATCGAACGGGTCGATTCAGCCTACCGGTCGACGCTCTCGGTCCAGTCCAGCCTGGTCATGTGGCCGATCTATACCTACGGCACCGAAGCGCAGCGCCTGAAATATCTGCCGAAGCTCGCAAGCGGCGATTATGTGGGGTGCTTCGGGCTGACCGAACCGGATCATGGCTCCGATCCCGGCGGCATGATCACGCGGGCGAAGAAGGTCGATGGCGGCTACGTGCTCAATGGCGCCAAGATGTGGATCAGCAACGCACCCATCGCCGATGTGATGGTGGTCTGGGCCAAGGATGACGACGACGTGATCCGCGGCTTCATTCTTGAAAAGGGCATGAAAGGCCTCAGCACCCCCAAGATCGAAGGCAAGTTCAGCTTGCGCGCCTCGATCACCGGCGAGGTGGTGATGGCCGATGTGTTCGTGCCCGATGAAAACTACCTGCCCGGCGCCAAGGGCCTCGGCGGACCGTTCGGCTGTCTCAATAACGCCCGCTTCGGGATCGCCTGGGGGGTGATGGGGGCGGCGGAATTCTGCTGGCACGGCGCCCGCACCTATACCATGGAGCGCACCCAGTTCGGCCGCCCGCTGGCGGCCAATCAGCTGGTCCAGAAAAAGCTCGCCGACATGCAGACCGAAATCACAATCGGGCTGCAATCCTGTCTCCGGCTTGGCCGCATGATGGATGAGGGAACCTGCTCGCCGGAAGCCATCTCGCTGATGAAGCGCCACTGCACCGGCAAGGCGCTCGACATCGCGCGGCTCGCCCGCGACATGCATGGCGGCAACGGCATCGTCGATGAATATCACATCATCCGCCACGTGATGAATCTGGAAACCGTGATTACCTACGAAGGCACCCACGACATCCACGCCCTGGTCCTGGGTCGCGCCCAGACCGGCATTCAGGCGTTTACGTGAGGTGATGAAACGTTGGGCGCGTTTTCCAACTGTTCCCCGTCGTCATGGTCGGCGAAGGCCGACCATCCACGAGTTTTTGTTTTTCTCGGCGCGGTAAAGAAACTGAATACAAAAGAAAAACGTGGATGGTCGGCCTTCGACGACCATGACGAAGTGGAAAGAGGTAGGGCGATCCAATGACCTCCCCCCTGTCTCATCTCCGCGTGCTCGACATGAGCCGTATTCTCGCCGGTCCGTGGGCGGCGCAGACGTTGGCCGATCTGGGGGCCGAGGTGATCAAGGTGGAACGGGTCGGCGGCGGCGACGACACGCGGAGCTGGGGCCCGCCCTTCATCAAGGATACGAACGGCAACGATACACAGGAATCGGCCTATTTCATGTCGACCAACCGGGGCAAGAAATCCCTCGCGCTGGATATATCGAAGCCCGAAGGCCAGGCGGTAATCCGCAAGTTGGCCGCGAAGTCGGACATCCTGATCGAAAACTACAAGGTCGGCGGTTTGGCGGCTTATGGTCTGGGCTACGAAGACCTCCGCCAAGTCAATCCGGGCCTGATTTATTGTTCGATCACCGGCTTCGGCCAGACCGGCCCGTTCAGCAGCCGCGCCGGCTACGATTTTCTGATCCAGGCCATGGGCGGGCTGATGAGCGTGACCGGCGAGCCCGATGGCAAACCCGGCGCCGGCCCGCAGAAGATCGGCGTCGCCCTGACCGATATCCTGACCGGCCTTTACATGACCATCGCGGCGCTTTCCGCCATCGCCAAGCGGGACACGACCGGGGAGGGGTGTCATGTGGACATGGCGTTGCTGGACGTGACCACCGCGACCATGGCCAACCAGGCGCTCAATTTTCTGGTCACCGGCAAGGCGCCGGGCCGCATGGGCAACGCGCATCCCAACATCGTGCCCTACGAAGCGTTCGAGGCATCCGATATGTATCTCATCGTCGCGGTAGGGAATGACGGACAGTACGCACGGTTCGTCGAGGCCGCCGGCCAGCCGGAACTCGCCACGGACGCGCGCTTTTCCAGCAATGCCGCGCGGGTCGACAATCGGGACATCCTGATACCCATCATCCAGGATTTCATGAAACGGCGTACCGGCGCCGACTGGATCGATTCACTGGAAAAAGTCGGCGTGCCGTGCGGCCCCATCAACAATATGGAACAGGTGTTTGCCCACCCGCAAGTGCAGCATCGCGGGATGCGGATGGAACTGGACCACCCGCTGGCCGGCACCGTGCCGCAGGTCGCCAACCCCATCAAATTCACCGGCCAGCCGCATGTCTATCAGGGTGCGCCGCCGACGCTCGGGCAACATTCCGATGATGTGTTGAGCGGTATCCTGGATATGTCCGAAGACGAGATCGCGGCGCTGAAATCGGCTGGGATTGTCGAGGGGTAGGGCGCTCCTCCGGCCTAATTGTTGACAGTCCGTTCCCCGCCCGCGATTATTTGTACACAAACAATATTTCCAGCTGGAGTTCCGCCAGATTATGCCACCCAACGGCGACGGTGATCATGATGGTTATGTGCTCGAACGGCAGGCCGGCCATCTGTTGCGCCGGGCCCATCAACGCCATACGTTGATCTTTCAGGAGAATATTGGCGACGACCAGCTGACGCCGTTGCAGTTTGCCGCTCTGGTCAAGCTGCGCGATGTGGACGAGGTCTCGCAGAACCTGCTGGGCCGGCTGACCGCCATGGATGCGGCGACCATGCAAGGCGTGATCAAACGGCTGGCATCGCGCAATCTTATTCTCCGTCGTCCCGATCCCGACGACCGGCGCCGTTTGATCCTGAGCCTGAGTGATGAAGGCCGTGGGCTGATCAATCGTCTTTTGTCCAATGGCGGCAGGATCACGGAACGAACGTTGGCGCCGTTAAACCAGGATGAACAGCGGGTTTTTTTACAGCTTCTGAGTAAATTAGCGGAGATCAAATAGGGTGAAGCGGTGGCTTCAGGCTAAGTGTCTTTTCTAAAATCTTATTCTCGTCATTACCGGGCCGGGATGCGGGAACGCGTTAAATCCGAAACCGGCGATGCGTCACGCCGAATCCAGGGCCGCGAGCATATCCTCGACGCGGCTGATTTTTTGCCGTGGCGTAGGATCGGCGACGGCGTTTTCTTCGAGTGACTTGAGCGTCATCCAGTCGTCGTAATTTGTCACCCGGAGCTTGTGCTCCCTGGCGAACGCATCGAGTGCCGCGGGACCCGATTTTGGATCATCGCCGAAATCCGCCAAGACCAGATCGATGACGTCATAGGAATCGAGCCGGTTGGTGCCGATGGTGCCACTGGCGCCGCGCTTCAGCCAGCCGACGGCGTAAACACCCGGCTTGACGCGGCCGTTGTCGTTTTCGGCGATTCCCCACCGGTCGTTGAAGGGCACGCCCTCGATCGGTTCGGCGCGCGATCCGATGCAGGAGACAACCATGCCGCAGGGAATGTCGAAAGTCTCGCCGGTGCCGATGCAGCGGCCCTCCTCAACTTTCGTTCGTTCCATGCGGATGCCCTCGACACGATCGCCGCCCAGGATTTCCACCGGCATGGCATAAAACTCGATATGGACCGTGCGGCGTTTCTCCCCGGCCTTTGCCGTGCTCAATGCCCGCAGCGTGTCAAGGATACGGGTGCGAACCTTTTTTTCCCGATCATCCATGCTTTCGGGTAAATCAGCCGGAATAACCGCGGAATCGACGACCGTTGTCGCCGCTTCCAGAACGCCCATTTCTTTAAGCTCGGTATTGGTAAAGGCGGCCTCCACAGGACCCCGCCGGCCAAACATGTAAATGTCCTTGATGGGTGAGGCATCAATGGACTGTATGGCATAGTCGGCAATATCGGTCGGCGCCATTTCGCCGGGAGTCCGCGACAGGACGCGCGCCACGTCGATGGCGACGTTACCGATACCGATGACGGCGACACCTTCAACGTCCAAATCGGGGGTCAAATCACGGAAGTCGGGGTGGCAATTGTACCAGCCGACAAAAGCGTTGGAGCCGAAAACGCCTTTCTTGTCTTCGCCGGGGATGCCAAGCTTATTGTCCCACGGCGCCCCATAGGCCAGCACCACCGCGTCATAAATTTCCGTCAGCTGGTCCAGGCTGATATCGCGTCCCAGCGCCAAATTGCCGACCAGCCTTACTGATTCGTGTTCCATGGTTTCGGCATATTTGCGGTCGACCCGCTTGGTATGCTGATGATCGGGCGCCACGCCGCCACGCACCAGCCCATAGGGTGTCGGCAATTTATCGATGATGTCTATGCGGCAACCCGGCGCTTTTTCAAGCAGCGCCTGCGCCGCGTAAATGCCGCCGGGGCCGGAACCGACGATGGCGACGCTGCGATTACTGTGCTCTCCCACGCTCTCTATCCGAACTCGTTAAACCGGTTTCTTCTGCCCGGTGGATGATAGCCGAATGATGCGGTGAGGGAACCCCTGTAAATGCGGCCAGGGAACAAAGTGAAATGGAAAAACCCCGCCGTGACGGGCGGGGTTTTCCAGCATCGAAAATGATAGTGAGCCTAGACGACGGTCCAGGTCTTGCCCCTGTGCATGAGCTCGTTGATGCTCACCGGCGGAGATTTCTCGGCCAATTCGGCGATCTGCGCATGAACGCTTTCTTCATAGGACGGGGCCGGATCACGGTATATGACACCCATGGCGACCGGGAATTTCGGCGCCGTCATGGTGGCGATCATCAGCGCCAGCGGCCGGCTGGTTTCGTCATGCACCAGGATATCGTCTTCGGTGATGCCGTCCTTCCCGATGGTGACGATCTCGAGCTCGATCTTGCCGGGCTTGAGGCGCAATCCCTTGTTGTTATCGGCGCCGAAAATCAGCTTCTCGCCATGTTCGCACAGGATCTGGCCGTCGGCGGCATTGGATTTGTCCGTGAAGGAGGAATAGACCCCATCGTTATAGACGATGCAGTTCTGCAGGATTTCGACGAACGACGCGCCCTTGTGGGCCTTGGCCGCCTTGAGGACAACCGGCAGAAGTTTCTGGCTGGTGTCAACCGCCCTGGCCACGAACCGGGCGTTACAGCCCAGTGCGAACACGCAGGCGGACACCGGGGCATCCACCGATCCCATGGGCGTCGAGGGCGAGCGGGTGCCCACTGCCGAGGTCGGCGAAAACTGACCCTTGGTCAGGCCGTAGATCTCGTTATTGAACAGCAGAACCTGCAAATCCACGTTGCGGCGCAATACGTGCAGTGTGTGATTGCCGCCGATGCTGAGCATGTCGCCGTCGCCGCCGATCACCCAGACGTCAAGATCGGGATTGGCGAGCTTCACGCCCGTGGCGACGGCCGGTGCGCGGCCATGGATCGTATGAAAGCCATATGTCGCCATGTAGTAGGGGAAGCGGGCGGCGCAGCCGATGCCGGAAACGAAAACCGTGTTGGTCGGGTCGGCGCCCAAATCCGCGAGTGTCCGCTGCACGGCCTTGACGATGGCGTAATCGCCACAACCGGGGCACCAGCGGATTTCCTGATCGGACGCGTAATCGTTCGGTTTCAGTTTTTCCGGAGGGCTTTGTACGTTCATGGGATCAGTCCTTCAGCCGGACGCGGATTTCGTGTTCCAGATCGGCCACCTTGAACGGCTGGCCGCTGATCTGGGTCAGCGGTTCGGCGGGCACGAGATATTCGGCGCGGAGCAAATTGACAAGCTGGCCGTTATTCATTTCGGGCACGAGGATTTTGTCGAATCCGCGCAACAGATCGCCCAAATTCCTCGGTAGCGGCCAGATATAGCGAATATGAATGTGCGATACATCGAGGTTGTCTTCACGACATTTTTGGACCGCCTGTTCGATGGCGCCAAAGGTCGAACCCCATCCGACGACGGCCAGTTTGCCTTTTTCATTGCCGGCCGAAACAGCCTGCAACGGGATATCGTCGGCGATCCCGAGAATCTTCTGCGCCCGGACCTTGGTCATCTTATGATGATTTTCCGGATCGTAGGAGATGTTGCCGGTGTCATAATCCTTCTCGATACCGCCGATGCGATGCTCGAGCCCCGGCGTTCCGGGTTTCGCCCACGGGCGGGCCAAGGTTTTGTCGTCACGCAGATAGGGATGAAAACCCTCGGTCTCGGTCCGGAATTCGACCGGGAAATCGGGGATGGCATCCGCGTCGGGAAGCTTCCACGGTTCCGCCGCGTTGGCGAGATAGCCTTCGTTGAGGAAGATGACCGGCGTCATGTATTTGGTCGCGATGCGCACCACTTCGATGGCGCAGTCGAAGCAGTCGGACGGCGTGGACGCGGCAATTACCGGCAGCGGCGTGTCGGCATTGCGGCCATAGACCGCCTGGTAGAGATCCGATTGCTCGGTCTTCGTCGGCATGCCGGTGGAGGGGCCGGCGCGCTGGAAATTCACAATGACCAGCGGCAGTTCCGCGACCACGGCAAGACCCAGCGCTTCGGATTTAAGCGCGATGCCGGGCCCGGAACTGGAAGTCAGTCCGAGCGCGCCGGAAAAAGATGCGCCGATCGCCGAACAGATAGCTGAAATCTCATCTTCCGCCTGAAAGGTCACCACGCCGTACTGGCGAAGATTGCTGAGCGCATGCAGCAGTGGCGAGGCAGGGGTTATCGGATAGGAGCCGAGGAATATCTTGAGCCCGGCCTTCCTCGCCCCGGTCAAAAGTCCCCAGGTCGTCGTTTCGACCCCGGTCACCGCCCGGTAGACGCCCGGATCCACCTTGGCTTTGGGGACGATATAGGTGCTGATCTCACTCGATAATTCCGCCGTTTCGCCATAGGCGTGACCGGCATTGAGCGCCGCGATGTTGGCCGCCGCGATTTCGGGCATTTTACCGAAACGCTGGTTGAGCCAGTCAATGGTCGGCTGACGGTCGCGGTCGTACATCCAGCACATCAGGCCCAGCGTCCACAAATTCTTGGCGCGCAGGCCCTCTTTCTGACTGACACCGGTGCCTTCGACAGCCAGCAGAGTCAGTTTTGAAATATCGATCTGGATCAGCCGGTAGCTGTCGACCGTGCCGTCTTCCAGCGGGTTGGTTTTATAACCGGCTTTCTGGATGTTGCGGTCGGTAAAGGCGCCGGTATTGATGATGATGGCGCCGCCCGGTGTCAAATCGCGCAGATGCACCTTCAGGGCCGCCGGGTTCATGGCGACAAGCACGTCGGGCGAATCGCCCGGTGTCTTGATATCGTGCGACGCGAAATTGATCTGGAAGGCCGATACGCCGTAGGTCGTCCCGATCGGCGCTCTGATTTCCGCCGGAAAATCGGGGAAGGTGGACAAATCGTTCCCCATCAAGGCGGTCGCTTGGGTGAACTGGTTCCCGGTTAGCTGCATGCCGTCACCGGAATCCCCGGCGAAGCGAATAACGACCGACTCAACGACCTGCCGGCCGCTGCCTTTCGTGTCTTTTAACTTGGATGCCATGACGTGTCGCAGGCCTGCCTATTTGTTGATTGATCAATTATATGTGTACGTACAATTGAGGTCACGTAAGTATCGACGAACGCCCTTTTATGTCAAGTGTATGACACGGTGCTTTGATTCTCCGTGAGCCGCTCTGCAACAGAGTTGTTCAAGTGTGTCATGACAGGTTCAAATGTGGCTGTATACACCGAAATCAAGCGGGTTGACTCAAATTTAATACGCGCCGATATTTGGGCAATATTTGTATGTACACAAACAATTATCGCACAATTATCGCAACGCCGCCGACCGGCCTGATACCGGATTAAGAACGGGTGGATCGCAATCATGGCAGACGAAACCTCAAACAAAGATGACGGACTAATTCGATGCGATGCCTGTCCGGTTCTGTGCCGTATCCGGGACGGTAAAACCGGCGCCTGCGACCGCTACGCCAATTTGGGCGGCAACCTGGTGCGGACAGATCCCCTCGTCGTCGCCCAGAAAGTCGTCGATGCGGCGGGCGAGATGGTACCGTTCGCCAAGGCGTCGGAGAATTGGGACGGCTCGCTCATCAGCCAGGCGCCGACTTTCCTCACCGGCATTGGTTCGACCACCACCTATCCCGACTACAAACCGGCGCCGTTTATCGTTTCCAGCCAACAAGATGGCATCGATATGGTGACCGTCGTGAGCGAAGGCGTGTTCAGCTACTGCGGGGTGAAGGTCAAGATCGACACCGACGCCTATATCGGGCCGGAACCGGCCGCTATCCGCGTCAAGGGTGAACAGATCGGCCATGTGACAACGGCCGAATACGGCTCGCAGATGCTTGCCATTGGCGGGGTGCGCCATCTTACCGGCGGCAGCAAGAAGGAAGGCAATGTTACCTGCAATGCCATGTTGCGGCTGTGCAACAAGGAGGCGGTGGAGATGACCATCGACGGCGGCGCGGAAATCATCGTTCAGGCCGGCAAGCCGCCCATTATCAACGGTATCCAGGAAGAACGCATGCGGGTCGGGTGCGGCTCCGCGACCGTCGGCATCTTCGCGCCGCAATGGCACAATCATGTGGACGAAGTCATTGTCGTCGACGATCACATCACCGCCGTGCTGACAGAGCATCAGGCCGGGAAGTTTCTTGATATGCCGCCGGCCGGGATTCGCGTGCGGGGGCGGCGTTCGACCCCGGGACGCTATTTCCAGGTTGCCGATCACGGCGCCGGCTGGGGCGGTACCGACATTACCGATCCGCTCGACATTATCGACAAAATTGTACCGGAAGAGGCCTGGGCCGGCCAACGGCTGTTGATGGTTTCGACCACCGGCCAGGATTCCGCCTATTTCATTCTCGATGACGATCTCAAGCCGGTTGAAGCAGAGATGCCGCCGGATGTCCGTGTCGTGGTCGATCGCATCGGCGAAAACTGCGAACCGGCGCTGTGCTCGGTCCTGTTCATGGGCGGTGCGGGCGGCAGCCTGCGTGCCGGCGTCACCGTCAATCCGGTGCGCCTCACGCGCTCGGTGAAACAGGCCCTGACGCGGGTAACCTGCGGCGGTGCGCCGGTCTATGTCTGGCCTGGCGGCGGCATCACGCTGATGGTTGATGTCACCGAAATGCCGGACAACTCCTTTGGTTATGTGCCGACTCCGGCGCTGGTCGCTCCCATCGAGTTTACGGTCAGGCGCGATGATTATATCGAGCTGGGCGGCTATGGCGACCGCATCAAGCGGCTGGACGATGTCCTCGCCGACAACAACGTCCGGGCGGTTCCCTGGCGCGATAATCATGCCTGGCCCTATGATGTCGGACACGGCGCCGGCAAGTCGGACAGCTAGCATGTTCGCCGGCCCGCAATGTAATTTGTTGCCGGATGGGCGGCGGTTGCATCTGAACCATGGCCCCATCGATTTGATCGTCGGGGCTTTTGGATCTCAATCTGAAATCGATGCGGCCTACGAGCGGGCAATCGACAGGTTTTCCAATATTTTAAATGGGTTAGTCGGAGGACTTAAGAATCTTCGTCAGCCGGTGTGCTCGCCGCGCTGGGTTCCGGATGATCCCGTGGCCAGACGCATGATGGATTCCTGCTGGCCGCATCGGGGGGAATTTGTCACGCCCATGGCGGCGGTGGCCGGGGCGGTGGCCGACGAAGTGCTGGCGGCGCTAATAGAAGGGCGGGACCTGGAGCGGGCCTATGTGAACAATGGCGGCGACATCGCCTTTTATCTCACGCAAGGCGCAACGCTGACCGCCGGGCTGGTGGGCGATTATCATGTGCCTGCCATCGATGCCACCTGCGTGCTGAGCTACGATCAACCGGTGCGGGGCATCGCCACCAGCGGCTGGAAGGGCCGCAGTTTTTCACTCGGGATCGCTGATTCCGTTACCGTTCTGGCGGAGACCGCCGCCGCCGCCGATGTGGCCGCGACGCTGATTGCCAATGCGGTGAATATCGGCGATCCGGCCATCGAGCGGACGCCGGCCAGCGATCGCGATCCCGACAGCGATCTGGGCGACAGGCCTGTCACCATCGCCGTCGGGCCGCTGGACGATGGCGCGGTCGCGGCGGCGCTCGGCTCGGGCGTCACCGCCGCGAAAGTCATGCAACGGGCTGGACACATCACGGCCGCGGTGCTGGTATTGCAACAGCAATTTCGAATTGTCGGGTCGGTTCCAACCGGCCTGATCGCGGAACACGCCGCTTAACGAAACGTAAAAGAGGGGGAAACAGACCATGGACGACGCCCGCAGTATCAGCGACATACAAACACCGGCCGCCGGTGATTTCGGCGCGCTGGTGAAGGTTCGCAAATTCGTCATACATATGGAAGAAATCCTGCATGAGTTCGGTCCGCCGGCCGATCCGCCGCAGTTGAAGGGTTATATCGCGGCGGTCACCGCCAACCCCTATGCCGGGAGATATGTCGAGGATCTGATGCCGTTGATGGAGGCGTTGAAACCGTTGGGCTCGGTAATGGCGCAGCGGCTGATCGACGCGCTGGGCGGTGCACACAAGATTGTCGCCTACGGCAAGTCCGCCATCGTCGGCGAAAACGGTGAGCTGGAACACGCCGCGCTCTGGCACGAAGCGGGCGGGTACGGCATGCGCGAACTGATCAAGCCGTCCAAGGCCATCGTACCATCGACCAAGAAGGTCGCGGGACCGGGGCGGACGGTGGACGTGCCGCTGGCGCATGTCAACGCGGGCTACGTCCGCAGCCACTTCGACTGCATCGAATGCTCCATTCCCGACGCGCCGCGCGCCAATGAAATTGTCTGGATCCAGTCCATGGCGACTGGCCCTCGGATTTACGACCGTGCGGGCGGGCTCAAGGATTCCGATGTCAAGGGTGAGGACGGGTTGCGATAATGAAGGCCAAAATCAGAAAAACCCAGGTGATCGTCGAGACCACCTACAGCGATATCGGCCGCAACGTGAAGGTGCCGACCCGCAAGGCCTGCGCTCTCGCGGTGATAGAGAATCCCTTTGCCGGCAAATACACCGCCAAGCTCGATGGGCTGATGGATATCGGCGAGGAACTGGGCGACTTGCTCGGCAAGATGTGCGTCGATGCGCTCGGCATCGAACCGAAAGACGCGCAAAGCTATGGCAAGGCCGCCATCGTCGGGGAAAACGGCGAATGGGAACATGCCGCCGCTATCCTGCATCCCAAGCTCGGCGCGCCCCTGCGTAAGGCGGTCGAAAAAGGCGCCGCCCTGGTGCCGTCTGTCAAGAAACTCGGCGGGCAGGGGGCGCGGATCGATGTGCCGCTCGGCCACAAGGACGCGGCCTATGTCCGCAGCCATTTCGACGGCATGGAGGTCGGTCTGCCCGACGCGCCGCGCGCCAATGAAATTGTCGTCTGTGTAGCGGTGACCGATTCCGGCCGTCCGTTCCCCCGTGTCGGGGGGCTGACCCATGCGGAAGCCGAAGGCAAGGACGGGTTGCGGTAGGGTCAAACGGAAGTTCCCCTCACCTACTTCGGCTAAGCTCGACTACATCTCGCCAAGCCTACGTACCCTCTCCCGCTCGCGGGAGAGGGAGGGACCCGCGATGCTCTTGCATCGTGGGAGGGTGAG